>CAZLNA010000096.1:0-7401 GCA_964560485.1 uncultured Desulfobacula sp.
GCTTCAGGCCTGCAGCCTTGATCTCCCCTTTCAATGAGAGCGGATGGCTTGAAAAGCTGCCGGATGCCTCAAGATTTTCCTGCTCAGGGGTTGCAAGGGAGATAGTATATTCACAGGAGACCGTCTCTCCGGCCTGGAAATTTTCCACCTTTGCAGTGAACGGCTCGATGATGGTTTCAAAGGGTTCTGGCAGGGATTCATCCTTAAAAGCAATCCGGGCATTTTTAACATCAAGACGGTGAATCTTGATCCGGGCTGCGCTCTTGCTTTTTGGATCCGGCGCATCGCTTTCCCCTGCCGGTTCTGATTCAGCTTCACCAGGGTCTGAACTGCTGCCCGGCAGGACCATCCGGCCGTCAGCATCCCGTTTCAGGCTGAACCTGGCACTGTCCAGAAGCACATTGCCCAGGTTGAACTCACCTGAAAGACAGTCGGATTGCAGAATATCAAGCCGCAGGGTTGTAAACGACACCAGCGGGACTGCAGCCGCATCTGTCAATTCACCGGACACCAGATCAACAAGACCCTGCAGTTCCAGCACCGGGCCTTCTGTTTTGTGCTGATAAAACAATTCCATATCCGTATTCAGGCCGAGTTTTGACAGAACCAGCCCGTCAGGCATGGGCAGGTAGGGTTTATATTCCGCAATATCAATATCCTTTGTGTCAATCAGGACACGAACAGCGGGCTGACCGGAAAACGGGGTCCCGACACAGTGAAATTCCATGGGCGCGCCATTAAGCAGAAACGACAGATCTGCAACGACCTCTTTCTCTGTCTCAGCCGGCAGGGTGCTCATATGGGGCAGAACCAGTGAAAATCTGTCAATCCGGTGTTCCGTATCCGTCACCCGGTCTTGAAGATAAATCTTTCCGTTGGTGACACCGACATGGTTCAGGATCAGTGGGGGGAGGGTTTTTTCTTTGGGCTCAAGCGCTTTGTTGGCCGGCACTTTCCGGGGTTCTGGCGATGTGTCGGCATTTTTTTTGGCTGATTTTTCCGCGACCGCTTCAGGCATTGCCTGTCCCGGCAGATGGATACGGCCGTCCTTGTAGCGGACCAGACGGATATCAGGTGCGTCGATCTTGATCTGGGAAATCACCGGCGCCAGTTTCAAAAGGGACTGCGGGCTCAGCCCGGCAAGCACCCGGCCGGCGGACATCAGGGTCTGGTCACCGGTCTTATCCTTGATGTCAAGTCCTTTAACCCCTGCTGTCAGCAGCAGCGGATTCACCTGTGCCTTCTGGATGGTCACCTTGTATCCCAGGTGTTTCATGGCCTGGTCCGGCAGATGTTTTTCAATGAGCATGGGCAGCACAAAAAAACCGGCCAGACAATAGGCTGCTACCAGGATGAGAATCAGTACAACGATAACTTTCAGAAATGTCTTTAAGATTTTGTTCATACCTTTCTCCTCCTAAATAATTCCGTGAAGCGGTCCCCCGGACCGCCCCAGTGACTTTACGTTTTCAGTCACCCCTGGGTCAGGGGCCAGGGCTTTTGCATGAAAGGGTTTAATGCGGGCATCAATCACCATGGGCGGCCTGCAGCACCAGTGCTTGAATACAAATTCGGCTTGAACCCCATAAATATCATGGGACGGATTGGACCGGGTAAAGGTCACCCACAGAAAATTCGCAAAAGAGCGGGCTGTAAACCTTGCATCATCACTGATCACCAGCATGGGCAGAGAATCCATGCCGCCGGCGACCTGTCCGAGGTGTCCCAGCAGTTCTTCGATCTGAACCGCAGCAGACGGATAATCGCTGAACCCTGGTCCTGTTATCACCATGATGCCGGGTGCGGCCAGGCGCGGATCCCTAAATGTGTCCGGCAGGGTCAGATCCTCTGGCAGTCTGTCTGACAGAGTGCGCCGTCTCTGGCCTGCTGCAGCCATGACCAGCTTGGAACCGTCATGGATGGATGCAGTGGAATAGTCGAGGCTGTCCATGGTGGTGCGGGTGATAAAATGCAGGCCGCAGGAAAAATCGAGCCGTTCCAGCATATGAATGAAAAACGCCCGGCTGTCATTAATATCCAGGTCAGGGCAGTCCTCATGCGCCCCGATCATCAGGTATTTGGCCAGCGACAGCTGGCCCGTTCCAAGGATCCGGCTGGCATGGGTAAACAGCTCCCTGGGCGCGCGTTCAGTATACGGCAGATACCCTTCCCTGGCCTTTGCCAGTAAAAGGGGATGAACCCCAGCCTCATCCACGGCATTGACCGCTGTAACGCCGGGAACCGCTTTCTGCACGGCAGGGCCTGTAATCTCATGAATCAGCCGTCCGAAATGGCTGTCTTCCTGGGGCGGGCGGCCCACCACAGTGAACGGGAAGATGGCCCCTTTCCGGTGATAAACAGATTCGACCTTGAGAAAGGGATAGGGATGGGTCAATGAGTAATACCCGAGGTGATCGCCGAACGGTCCCTCCGGTTTTGTCCGGCCCGGTTCAAGGGTCCCGGTGATGCAGAAATCTGCATCACTGCTGATCAGGTGGCCGTTTCTGACCGCATATCTGAAATTCCGGCCGGCCAGGGCACCGGCAAAAGCGATCTCCGGCATGTTTTCCGGCAGCGGCATCACTGCTGCAAGGGTGTGTGCGGGCGGCCCGCCGATAAAGATGCTGACCTTGAGGCGCTCTCCTTTATCCAGTGCAGCCTTGTGGTGAATCCCGATCCCCCGGTGAATCTGGTAGTGCATCCCGATCTGCTCGTCCGGTGTGTAATCGTTCCCGGAAATCTGAACCCGGTACATGCCCAGGTTGGACCTGAACAAGGACGGATGATCCGGATGAAAAGAGAACACCTGGGGCAGAAGGATAAATGCACCGCCGTCATCCGGCCAGCACCGGATCATGGGCAGGTCAGATATCCGGCACTGGTGCATTGCCGCTTTTGGGGACCGGGTGGGTATGGGCAGGGCATTGACCCCTGCAGGAAAGGCCTGAAGACAGGTCTCTATGGATCGCATCGCCTTGCCGGGATCTGACGCAGCCCTGACGAACGCCTTGACCCGGGTGAGCTGGGGTTCAAATATTTTCACGGTCCGCTCCCATGTGCCCATGAGATTGGAAAGTGCAGGAAACAACGAATTTTTCACATTTTCGAACAGGATGGCAGGCCCCTGGGCATCAAAGACCTGGCGGGTGATCTCTGCCATTTCAAGATCCGGGTCTACAGGGTCACTGATCCGGACCAGCTCGCCCTGGTTTTCAAGAAAGCGGACCGTCTCTTTCAGGCTGGCGAACTTCAAAGCCTCACCTCCTGGCGATGACCGAACCCTGTGCTGTTGTCGAGATAATACACCTGTTCAGGCGTAAAGGAGAAGAGTGCCGCGTGAAATTTTTCTTCTATAAAGGCCATGACACCGGATGCCGGCACTTTGAGTTTAAATTGCCTGACATATCCGAGCACTGCCCGGCCCGCTTCTGCACTCATTTTCGACACTTTTTCCATCTTTCCGGTCATCTGCAGTCCCTGTATGCGGTCAATGCCTTCACTGTCGTCAAAAACAGCCGCGCTGCAGGCCCTGGAACTGTCCAGCCCTTCAATGACATGCCGGCTGTCCGGGCTGGAAAAAAAAAAGAACTTCGGGGCCATGTAATAATAATAGACCGGCGCAGTCCATGCGCCCCGGTCTGATGCCGTACCCAGGGTCATCACGTGCCGGTCATCAATAAGCTGGCGGGCGCTTTGGACCGCCTGCCTACTTGGCATATCCCCATTCCTTGAGCCGCTGATAGGCATACTGGGAATATTTGTTGCGCTGATAATTGATCATTTTGATATATTTTGCATAATTTTCCGCAGCCGGCCGCCGGTCCCCGCGCTGGTCAAGGCAGTATCCCTTGAAAAAGGTAATCTGAGGATTGCCCGGCAAAACCCTGTCGCAGGTTTCAAAGTCCTTATAGGCTTTGGCAAACTGGCGCGTATCTGAATAGGCGATCCCGGCAAGATAATAGGCCTGGGCTTCGGACGGATAGAGTTCTTTTGCACGGTTGGCATATGGAAGGGCATGGGCGGGTTTTTCCCTGAACATCAGGCACTTGGCCATGAGCATGTTGGCGGTATAATCCCGTTTTAAATGGGTCAGGGCCTGTTTAATAGAATTCTGGGCCTGGTCAAATTCTTTTTTGGCCATGTATTTTTCACCTTCCTGGAGCAGGATAATGCCTTTCTCCTTGGCCCTCAGGGACGCAATGGCATCCATATACCGGTCCCGGTTGTCTGAACTGGCTTTGGATGTGGCATAAATCCCTTTTTCACGCTGCCTGGCTGCTGCCAGCCGCTCAGAACTCATGGGGTGGGTTGAAAACAGGACCTGGGCCGAACTCGGCTGCTTCTTGTTCAGGGACTGAAGCATTTCCATCAAGCCGGTAAATCCTCTGCTGGGATAACCCGCCTTGACCATGTATTCATTTCCCAGGGCATCGGCTTCACGTTCATTGTCACGGCTGTATTTGGACAAGAGCAGTCCCTGGCTGAGGGCGCCCAGCTGCTGGGTCAGTTCGCCGAGCCCTTTGCCCTGGGTGCTGGCTGCTGCAGACAGCCCTGCCACCAGCATGGAGGAAAGCTGTCCCTTGGACATCTGCTCGGCCGCATGCCGGGCATTCACGTGGCCGAGTTCATGGCCGAGCAGCCCGGCCAGTTCTGCCTCATTCTGCAGTTTTAAAAGGATCCCCCGGGTCACGGCTATGGTCCCGCCCGGGAACGCATACGCATTGATATAGGTCGCATTCACACATTGGAAGCTGTACGGCATCTGGGGCCGGTGCACATTGGGCAGCAGGTTTTTTCCAATCTGCTGGACATATTGATTCACTTTCCGGTCCCGGGTGACCCCGTAGTCGGACGAAAACTGGAACGGAGACTGCTGTTTGTCAATACCGATTTCCTGCTGCTGGGAAACCATCATCAGTTCTTTTTTTCCGGTCACCGGATCCACCGCACACCCGGAAAATAAGACCGGCAGAGACGCGGCTGCCGCCGAATAGCTCATGTATTCTAAAAACTGCCGCCTTGACAGCGGCGGGGCAGAAGAAACCTGCTTCATATCTGAAATATCCTGTTTTTATAGAGGTTAAACATTGATTGAACTGTTATCAGATTATTATCGACAACTTAGGGGAAACCTTTTAACCAGAAGCGATCAAAAAAAGGTCATTTCTGTTTAATAAACATACCAATAACCAGAAAAATACCGCCCACAAGGAGCAGGAGCCCGAACAACGGCATTTTGTAAAACAGATAATCCAGGCTCTCCTGAATCATTACCACATCAAAAAAAGTAATGACCGACTCAGCCGTATCTTCTCCAAACACCTTGGACAATGTCAGATCAATCCAGATATTGTCGCCACCCATAAATTGTGAAATACCGCTGAAAAGGCCCATGAACAAACCGGCCAGAAGTGAAAGAATTCCTATCCTCGTCAGCATAATAGCATGTCCTTGTTATGTTGGTCACCAAGCTCCCAAGCCTTTATACACTATATTCTGCAACCATGATCCAAGTCAAACAATTTTGCCTGCCAGGTCTTCATCAAAACGCCGCCCGGGGTGCAAAATATGCTCCTCCTGCACAGGTGGCATGCCTGATCGGGCAGCAATGATAAAATAGAATTTGCACAAGGTGGTCTTTTATTTGGCATCTGCTTATGATACACCCTATCCAGGCTGTTAAAGCGGCCAGCAACGGTTCAGGGAAACCATCTATGCCAGAAGAAAATACCATTAAAAAAATCGGTGCCGCCTCCATCATCATGATGGCCTCTGTTTTCTTAAGCCGGCTCACCGGGATTATCCGGGAAATGGCCATTGCCGGTATCGGCGGTATCAAGCCGGAAGTGGATGCCTACCAGATTGCCTTTATAATCCCGGAAATCCTCAATCATGTTGTGGCGGCCGGATTTCTCTCCATCACCTTTATCCCCATTATCACACAATACCTGGTCAATGGGGAAGATGAAAAAGGTTACCAGGTCTTTTCCATTATCCATAATACCTTCGGCCTGATCCTGGTCTGCCTGATTGCCGTGACCATGATATGGACACCGGCACTGGTCAGCGTTTTTGCACCCGGGATCAAGGATCCGGCCACCTTTGACATGGCCGTAAAAATGACCCGCATCATCCTGCCGGCCCAGTTCTTTTTCTTTTCAGGCGGGCTTTTCATGGCAGTCCAGTTTGCCAGGGAAAAATTTTTCATCCCTGCCCTGGCCCCTCTGACCTATAATCTGGGGATCATCCTGGGCGGTCTTGTTCTCGGCAGGCATATCGGCATGGAAGGCTTTTCATGGGGGGTCCTTGCCGGGGCGTTTTTCGGCAGTTTCCTTCTCCAGGTCTTTGGTGCCAGGCGCCTGGGCCTGAAGCACTTTTTTATATTCTCTTTGAACCACCCGGATCTGATCCGGTATGTCAAGCTGAGCCTGCCGTTGATGCTGGGACTGACCATGACCTTTTCCATGGAGATCCTGCTTAAATTCTTTGGTTCTTTTCTTGATCCGGGCCGCATTGCCGCCATGAACTATGCCATGCGGATCATGTTCATCCTGGTGGGATTCTTCGGCCAGGCCGTGGGCGTGGCCTCGTATCCGTATCTGGCCAGACTTGCACAGGAAAAAGCCTTTGACCGGCTCAACCAGGTGTTGAACACCACCTTGAAATACATCCTGCTGGTCATCCCGGTATCGGTTCTGTTTACCGTATTGAGCCACGAAATTGTCCGCATCCTTTTCCAGCGGGGCGATTTCACTGCCCAGGCCACACATGTCACTGCAGGGATCCTGCCCTTTTTCATGATCGGGGCTGTGGCTGTGACCGCACAGACCCTGGTGTCCAGGGGATATTATGCCATGCAGGACACCCTCTTTCCCGCCATTGTGACCACCCTGTGCGTGACCGCCGGTCTGCCGGTGATCTATCTGCTTATGAATCTGCTCGGTGCAAAAGGCGTGGCTCTCGGCCTGTCCATCACCCTGATCGTCCAGTGCATTGTCCTGTTTGAATGCTGGAACAAGAAAAGCCGCAATACTGAAAAATCAGATGTCTACCGCTTTTTCATCAAACTGATCCCATTAAGCCTTTTGCTCTGGCTGGCACTCAAAGGATTTCGAACCTGGCTCATTACAGTGATCGATCCTGCCGGGTTCCTGGGCAGCCTCTGCGTGGCAGCCCTTATCAGCATCCTGTGCTGCGCTTTCATGTGGGGGTATGCCAGGCTTTTCAACATCCCGGAAATCGATACCCTGACCGACCGTCTGCTGCGCCTGGCCCGTCTTAGACGATAGGCAACATCCATTTACTTCCCCAACATAGTAAATATTAGCGAAATATTTGAATTTTATTAGAATTTCAAAATTCAGGGTTTTCCCTGATTGCTTCTTTTGTTTTTTCCTGATA
>CAZLNA010000097.1:0-7331 GCA_964560485.1 uncultured Desulfobacula sp.
GCCCTGAGCCGGTCAGCCAGTTCCATGGCTTTCCGGCAGCCGGTATCCGGCAGCAGTGCAATGAATTCCTCGCCCCCGTAGCGGGCCAGAATATCACCGGTACGCATATTATTTCTAACCAGTTCTGATACCCGGCGAAGTACTTCATCCCCGGCCGGATGGCCATATGTATCGTTCACTTTTTTAAAATGATCCAGGTCAAACATGAACACGGAAAGCGGTTTTTTCTGACGGGCAGCCCGGGCAGCCTGGCGTTTGAGCTGATTCTCGAATTCCCTGCGGTTGTAGCAGCCGGTCAGCGGATCGATTGCAGCAGCATTGGCCAGATCCTGGATGGTGAGCAGACGCGACAGCGCAGCAGCACAGCCCTGGAGAACAAGAGAGATTACTTCATCATCAAAACGGTTCATTTCCCTGTCCGGCAAAAGGTAGATCCGGCAGAAACAATTTTTTTCATCCAGATCATAAAAGACCATGTCGCTGAGGTCGAATGCCAGCCCTGATGCATTGTCATGGCCGGCCTGGTTCAGATACTGAATCTTTTCTTTTTCACAGACATTGAAATCCCTGCAGATGACATCGGTGATGCTGGATTGATACATGCCGGGATCCAGCCAGACATCCACCCCGTCTTTTTTTTGAATGACAAAGGCAAACAAACGATACCCCGGCACTTCTTTCAGACAGTCAGACACTTTTGAAATAAGGCCTTGCACACTGTTTTCCCGGCTGATAGCCACAATATGCCGGGTCAGTTTTTTATGGCCGGCTTCTTTTCTGGCTGCCCTGAAAAATATGGAAAAAAAAGCAGCAAGCCGCCCGGAAAGTCTGTTTAATGCCTGTGTCATACCATTCCCCTGTGTTCATCAATCTTGCGTTACCTGTTGGACACTATCCATAACACTATCAATAGCAAACGATGTGCCAGCTTGGCGGGACAGGTTGAAAGGCTATTATTTCGGGATCTTACAATATATGACCGATTTCCCTGTGTTGGGAAACCGGGAAATATCTGCCGGGTTCGTCAAGCTTTTGACAGGAGAATCAGGATCAATTGCTGAATACAGATAATATAGAGGGAGTGAAACATTTGGCAGCAGCATTCTGTAGTGAAACCAGCATGCAGACTGCTGTCAATTAATCAGGCCAGCCAGTTTTGAAATGTGTAAAGGGCCTGTGCCGCAGCACCCGCCAATAATATCTGCGCCGGCATCTATCCACTGCCGGGCATGGACTGCATAGGCATCCGGTCCAAGATCTTTTCGCAGCTGCAGCAGCCCGTCAGATGATTTTTCCCCGTCCAGGCGCCAGTCCGCTGGAATCGGATGAAAGGTATTGGCATATCCGCCAACTCTCTGGTCGGTATTATTCACCATGAGCGGGATTGCTTTTGTTACTGCTGCAGGTGCGCAGCAATTTACCAGGAATCCGGAAATTGACAGATCTTTCAAGGCATCCATGGCCTGGGGGATGGGTTCTGTGCTCCGCAGACACCCGGCCAGCGTTTCGTGAAGCGTCCACGACACCCATACCGGCCGCCCTGTTGCAAGGGCCCCTTCTGCGGCTGCCCTGGCTTCGTCACAGCTCGACATGGTTTCACATAAGAACAGGTCGACAAAGGGTGCGAGAAGTGCTGCCTGCGCTTTATAACAGGGGAGGATTTCGTGCCTGGGGCCGACCCGGTCGGGCCTGAAGCTGCCCCTCAAAGGCGGCAGTGAACCTGCAATCAACACCTTTTGGTCTGCTTTTTCCTGTGCGTCTTTTGCCAGCCGACCGGCCAGCTGGTTCAGCTCTGCAAACCGGTCGGCAATGCCGGCTCTGGACAGGTCCTCTTTGATCAGGCCATAGCTGTTGGTGGTAATAATATCTGCCCCTGCTTTGATATAATCTTCATGGATCTGACGGACCGTATCCGGGGCGGAAATAAGGCTGCTGGCAGACCATATGGTTCTGGAAAGGGCAATCCCTCTTTTTTGAAGCTCCCGGCCCATGCCGCCGTCAAGAAGAACAGGCCGGTCTGGCAGTTTCAATTCACGGGTCATGATGAATTATTCCTTTACGGCCCTGACCATGTTTTCTGCAATTTGAGGAATCTGGTCCATCACAGACAACTCTTTTTTCACCCCTGCTTTTTTAAATACTTTAAATACGGCCAGTTCATCCACCAGGTCATACCCGAACGCCTGCAGGGGCCACTGCATGGCCTCCAGGGTAAACCCCATGTCTTTTTTATCTTCCTGCTCACAAATGGCAAGCACAGCCGCTTTCCGGCCCTGGCCGGCAAGGGTGCTCGACCACGCCCGCGGCACTGTGTTTTCAAACCGGTAAAAACAGTACATCCGGTCAATAAAGGCTTTCATCCAGGCGGTGATGTTATAATGATGAGTGGGGGAGACCAGGATCATGCCTTTTGAGGATTGTATCTTAGGATAGAGTGTCTGCATATCGTCATCCAGTCCATGGCAGATATTGTCTTTCCGGCATTTTTCACAGCCGATGCAGGGGCTGATCTGATACTCCCTGAGCTGGATAAGCTCACAGCCTGTGTTTAAACCGGAAAATGCACTGCAAAGCTTTTCCAGAAGGACATCTGAATTCCCCCCTTTTCTGGGGCTGCCGCCCACGCACAGAATTTTTGAGGAGAGATCCATAATTTCAGGTTTGACCATCTTGATTATATTCCTTTATTTTATGTGATTCTGATATGCAACCGGCCTGGTATTAACGGATTTCACAGACGCCCTGCTTTTTCAAACCGTATTGTTCAATCTTATTGTAAAGGGAACGGCGGGAAATGCCAAGCATCTCGCTGGTTCTGGAACGATTGCCGCCCGTATGATCCAGGGTTCGGATGATCAGTTCTTTTTCCACCTCATTGAGTGTCATGCCGACCCGGATCGTCAGCGTGGAATCCTTTTCCTGAAACTGGCTGATCCGCCTTGGCAGGGTTCCGACCCGCAACACATCCTCACCGGTTGATATCACTGCCCGCTGGACAGCATTTTTTAATTCCCTGACATTGCCGGGCCAGGGATAGGTTTCAATGCAGCTGATAAAATCCGATGACATGCCCCGGATATTTTTATTAAATGTATCACTGGCTTCCTGGATAAAATGGCTCACCAGAAGGGGGATATCCCCATGCCGGTCTCTTAGTGGCGGCATTTCAATATTAAAGACATCAAGGCGGTAATACAGATCTTCACGAAACCGTTTTCTTCGGATCTCATCCACCAGGTCGGCATTTGTTGCTGCAATGACCCTCACATCCACGGAACGGCTTTCCTGGCTGCCTATCCTGTTGATTTCACTGGTTTCGAGCAGACGCAGCAGACTGATCTGCATTTTCGGTTCAATGGTTCCGATTTCATCGAGAAAAACCGTGCCGCCGTCCGCCACTTCAAAGCATCCCTTTCTCATCCGGGTGGCACCGGTAAACGCCCCGCTTTCATGCCCGAACAATTCACTGGCAACCAGGTCGGGCGGGAGAGAAGCGATATGAACCGGCACACAGGGGGATTTGGCCCGAAGGCTCAATTCATGTATGGCCTGGGCAGCCAGCTCCTTTCCGGTCCCGGTTTCACCGGAGATCAATACGGGGATATCTGTGGAGGCTGCCTGCCGGATCTGACGGTATGTCCGCTGCATAATGGTTGAACGGCCCACCATACGCTCAAACGTGGTTTTTTCTTTTTCAATCTTGAGCAGCATGTTCGGACCCATCATCGGCTGGGTCTCAAGGGCTGACTCCATCAGCAGTTTGAGTTCCTCATTGGTCACCGGCAGGGTGGAATAGTGAAAGACTCCTGCCCTGAGTGCCTGGTTGGCAAATTTCAGAGAGCCGGGTGCCACAAACAATAAAATCTGTGTCTGCGAACATTTGGCACAGATCAGTTCCAGAACATCAAGGGCATCGTCCTGCTGGTTTCGGGCAACAGAGCTTGAGAAGAGCATCAAATCAAAAATTTCACGCTCAAACCGGTCCACTACCGCATCCAGATTCCTTTCAAAGGCGATGTGTATATGCTCTTCATCAAAGATCGCTTTTACCTGGTCAGCCAGCAGCTTGCCATTATCTACACAGATAATCCGTATTGGTTTACAAGTCATTGCAATACCTGGCCTGTCTTGAAAACAAAAAATAGTAAATGTGAATTTTTTTTACACTTATTGGCAGATTGTTTCAAACCGGCCCTTTTGATCAATGGTTCGTGTTTACCATTATCTATATATGATTACAACCAAAGAAAATCCATTTTTTTTTAAAATAGGATATCAGTATGTATAAAATTTATACACTTATGTGAGAATCTGAATAGAAGTGTGCCGCCATTTCCCAGGTTACCGATATCTACCGGTCCTGCAGGACATGAGGAAACCATCTCTCCAGTCTAAAAACTTTCTTTTTCTGCGCTGCTGACAGGCAGAACCGTGTTCACCTGAAAAGATCTTTACAGTCGATGGCACATTGATTGCAGAAGAAGGGCTTAACCGGGGGCATTCAATTGTATTGGCGATCAGGCGGATCACCTGCCGGCAGATGGCCCTGGTTGCATAAATGGAAAAGAGCCGTCTGCAGACAATTGCTGTGAATAAAGGAATACGATTCAGGAGAAAAAATGAAAAAGACGCCCAAATTATGGGAAGCTACTTATGAAGCAGATACAGATTCCCAATTGTTAAATGCCTATCAGAAGTGGGCCGCTCTTTATGACAAGGACACCTGCGATACCATGGGATATGTCGGCCCTCAGGTGGCAGCGAAACAGCTTGACTACCATCTGGATTCAAAAGCATGCAGGGTTCTGGACGCAGGCTGCGGCACAGGACTGGTCGGAAAGGTTCTTTCCGGCCTTGGGTACCAGAATCTTGATGCCATGGATTTCTCACAGGATATGCTGGAGGAGGCAGAAAAAAAATCCGTTTATGACCGCCTCTTCAATGAAGACATGAATAAACCGCTCTCATTTGATGACAACACCTATGATGCCACAATCTGCGTGGGAACATTCACCTATGCGCATGTGGGACCAGAGGCATTTTCAGAACTGCTCAGAGTGACTCGGCCCGGTGGGTATATCACCTTTACCATCCGGGACGGCGCATATGAGGCATATGGATACCGCGATAAGATGCTCGACATGGAAGCGCTTGATCAATGGGAACTTCAGGAACTCAGGCAGGAGAATTATCTGGTCCATGAAGGGGTGACTGCTAAATTTTTTACCTATCAGGTCCAGGATGATTAAGACAACAACCTCTAAACTTAAAGGGAAGCTATGGTTTCAGGAAATAAAGCACTGAATAAAGTATATACGGCAAAAAACCACGATGAACTGATGGGTGCCTACAAGGACTGGGCATCAGAATACGACAATGATACTGTGGACCGCTTCGGATATGTGGCTCACATTGCTTCGGCAGATGCACTGGATCAGGCGCTGGATAGCAAGGAGAAACATATTCTAGATGCCGGCTGCGGCACAGGGCTGGTGGGAGAAGAACTGATCAAGAGAGGGTATCGAAGGATTGATGCGCTTGATTACTCAAAAGAGATGCTGGATGAAGCCCGGCAAAAAAGGATTTACCGTTCCCATATCCAGGCCGATCTGAGCAAAACCCTGGATATCCCGACAGACAAATATGATGCGGTTGTCTGCACCGGCACTTTCACCTATGGTCATGTCAAGGCTGACGCTTTCAGCGAGCTGGTCCGCATCACCAAGCCGGGCGGTGTCATCTGTTTTACCATCCGGGAAGGTGCCTACCAGGAATACGGTTACAGGGACAAAATGATCCGCCTGGAAAAAGATAATACCTGGGAATTGATGGGCATGCACGATGCGGACTACCTTAAAAACGAAGGCATTTGCTGCAAAATGTGCACCTACCGGGTGGGTGAATAATCACGTCCCAGCCATCACCTGAACGGCCATATCTGTCCATGCGGACGGTTCAACAGGCACAACTGGATTCTGTTGCGATCCCTTTGTTTCCGCCATCATTTCTGCGCCTGCATGGGCTAGGCGGTTTCCAGGTTCACTGACTGGGCCATCACAGAGGAAAGATCAAGCAGTTTTTCAGCATTTTTATCCACAATTGATGCGCCCTGTTTTACATGATCGGCCGCTGTCTGCAGCACAGAAATGTGCTGGCTGGCATCCTCCAGCCGGTTCGCATTTTGAGAAATAAGTTCATCCACCTGATTGAAACCAAAAGAGACTTCATTGATATTTTTGGATATTTCCTTAGCAGCACCCGACTGTTCGCCGATCGCCGAGCTCACATGAGCAACCTTCTCTTTGACCTGGTTAACGATCTGCCTGATGGCGATCATTTCCTTGGATGTCACCCCTGTGGAATCCTGGATATCCTGAACCTGTTGGTTGATTTGAGAAACAGATGATGAGGTCTGAATGGCCAGCGCTTTGATTTCCGATGCCACCACAGCAAACCCTTTGCCTGACTCACCAGCCCTTGCCGCTTCGATGGTGGCATTCAAGGCCAGCATGTTAATCTGCTCTGAAATATCTTCAATCGCATCGGTGATCTTATTGATAGCTGCAGCAGACTGATCAAGGATTTTCATCTTTTCCACAGCCGCCTCTGTCTGGTTCAGCGCCTGGGACGTGATATCATGGGTGGCCTGGGTACTCTGGGCGATATCGCTGATGGTGGAGGTCATTTCCTCTGATGCAGAGGCAATGTTGGAAAAATTATCTGTTGCATTGTTCATCAATTCTGCTACTGAGTGGGAATTGGAATTCACTTCCTGTGTAAGCCCGACAACATCATTGAGCTTATTGCTCATGTCATTGGCATTAACGTTCATCTCTCCTGAAAATCTGGATAGATCCTGTGAGGATCGGTTGAGGGTCTCTGCATTTTCATGAACCCCCATGACCACATCTTTCATGGCCATGCTCTGCCGGGAAATTTTGGATGCGTTTTGAACACTGTCCCAATACCAGGCATAGTTATCCCGGGCCATACGGATAAACATCAGACTTGAAAAAGTGCTCAAAATACAGATCCCGACCCCCATGGTGGAGCCGTTGATTCCGCTCCACACGGCAATGGGCATCAGCAGCAGAAGGGTGAAATTTCTGGAGATCTTAAAGCTCGGCCCCAGAGAACTGGTTGCGCCGGCAGCCAGGCCGCAGTTGATGATCAAAACAAACATGAACGGCCATTTCAGTGGATAGTAATGGGCCATGACAATGCCCAGCAATCCCCATAACCCGGCAGAAGCGTAATTTAATCCAGTGAATGTCAGATTATAAAATCCGGGAGACTGACCGGTCAGGATCACCCGTTTAAGCCCGGCTTGC
>CAZLNA010000098.1:0-7236 GCA_964560485.1 uncultured Desulfobacula sp.
CCGATAACGATATCCGGGTAATCGCCGGCCATTTCCATCTGCTTCTGGGTTTCCAGACCGATAACGGACTGGTGGATCATGACATGGTTGAGCACGCTGCCGAGCGCATATTTGGTGTCAGGCGTTGTTACTGCCGCTTCAACAGCCTCACTGATGGCCATACCGAGACTGCCCGGAGAATCCGGATCTTTTTGAAGAATGGACCGGCCGGCATTGGTTTCCGTACTCGGACTGGCCGTACAGTTGGCTCCCCAGGTTTCCATCATCAGCCGGCGGTAGGGTTTCTGATTAAACGAGATTTTAACCATATAAACCTTGCATTCAATACCGAAAAAGGCGCAGCACATGGAAAGGGCGCTGCCCCACTGTCCGGCACCGGTTTCGGTTGTGATTTTTTTTGTGCCTGCCACTTTGTTGTAATAGGCCTGGGCGATGGCCGTGTTGGGTTTATGGCTGCCGGCCGGGCTGACCCCTTCATTTTTAAAATAGATTTTGGCAGGGGTATCCAGGGCTTTTTCAAGATTCATGGCCCGGAACAAAGGTGCCGGCCGCCAGATGGCGTATTTGTCCAGTACAGGTTCAGGAATATCGATCCATCGCTCAGTGCTGACTTCCTGTTCGATCAGGTTCATGGGGAAAATCGGGGCAAGATCTTCAGGCCCGCAGGGCTGGCCGGTTCCGGGGTGAAGCGGCGGCTCCATGGGAGTGGGCATGTCTGCCATTATATTGTACCATTTTCGAGGCATGTCCTGTTCACTGAGCACATACTTTTTCGCCTTCATAACTTCTCCTTGTTCACAATTGGGATTTTGGTTGATGCTGGACGGATCCTGTTAAACCGTGTTTGTTTCTATAAATAGTATCAAGTTCACAATAACCAATTTTTTATTGAAATAACACGGGTAAGTCAAGTCTTAACACCTTGTTTCATGATCAAACTGCAGATTCAATGACCGCAAAAATGAAAAAGGCAGCACCGGGAGGAGGGTGCTGCCTTTTCATCGGAGGCAAAATAATAGTTAATTCAATGAGGGTTGTGCTGTCCTGCTTAGTTGAGCCTGCCTGAATCTGTGCGGCCGGCTCTCTCATTAAACGTATTGTTAGCATTATTATGTTTGTTGTCAAGAAGAAAGTTGTTTATTCCTTAAAAATCCATTTTATTCCTGTCTGCCTAAATTTCTTGACTTGTGAAAGGCCAACCCTTAAATATAAAGGCAGATTCCAAATTCATCGCAATTTTTAAAAAAAGATGTTAACTGTGTTAGACCGCTCCCCTGTCAGGCAATGTGATCAAAGCTCAGCCAGGGGCAACTCAGGCATAAGAATTGCTTTACATTTAACTGAAAATAATTAATGACAAAGGTGAAAGCATGACAGAAGCAATTTTTGAATTTTTAAACAGTATCGGTTTCACCCATCCCCTTCATCCGGCAATGACCCATATCCCCATGGGGATGGTCATGGGTGCTGTCACGTTCAGGCTCGTATCCTTGATACCCAAGTTCAAATACCTGGCCAAAACCGGCTATCACTGCGTGATATTCGGTCTTCTCGGGATTGTGCCCACCGTGTTGACCGGTGTTCTGGACTGGCAGCATACCTTTGGCGGAGAGTGGGAATTTCTGGTCATCCTGAAAATGATCCTGGCTGCAGCACTGACCATTATTCTGGTGACCATTATTGTAAAGGATGATCCGGAACAACCCAAAATCGATAACAATACACTCTTGTATCTCATTACGGTTCTGGTTGCCATCGGCCTGGGTTATTCTGGCGGTGAACTTCAATACGGATAATGATAGAGGAGAAAAAAATGAAAAAAACAATGATACGTCTGCTATCTGCTATAGTGGTGACACTGGCGCTTGCATTTTCTGCGTCTGCCATGGATTACCAGCATGAAATAAAAGTGAAAAACATGCAGTTTTTCTGGACCATTGACGGCGACCAGATTCATGTGAAACTGACTGCCAAAACGACAGGCTGGGTCGGTATCGGGTTTGACCCTGAAAAAGCCATGCAGGGTGCCAATATCATTATCGGCGCAGTCAAGGAAGGCAAGTTCAAGGTCGAAGATCATTACGGTGACAAGAAAAGGGCCCACCAGAGTGATGTCAAGCTGGGCGGGAAAAACGATGTTCTCAATCCTGCCGGTTCAGAAACAGACGGCGTGACAACGATTTCGTTTACCCTGCCGCTTGCCCTGGATGAAAAATGGGACAAACCCATCAATGTCTCCGGCCCGATGAAGATTATGCTGGCCTACGGTTCGGGCAGAGATTCATTTAAAACCCGCCACCCCTACCGGACGGTTCTCGAAGTAAACCTGGCCACGGGGGAAAGCAAGAAGATTAAGTAATGTGTGCCAGGATCAGAACGACGATCTTTGCTGCACTGCTGCTGCTGATCTGGGGCCAGGCTGCCATAGCGAAGAACGAACATATGGATCACAGCCATGACCATGAAAAAATGGTCATGGCTGCCAAGTCGGAAGACCCTGGCCTGGCAAAGCAGGTCAAGATCGATGAAAAGCTCGGGCAGACAATTGCCCTTGATGCTGTGTTCAGGGACGAAACCGGCCGTCAGGTGACGCTGGGTTCTTTCTTTGACAAACCTGTGGTGATCCTGCCGGTCTATTTTCTCTGCACCTCGGTTTGCAACTTTCTCCAGGCCGATCTGGCCAACGCCCTCAATCATACAGGGCCGCTGCCGGGCAGGGATTTTAATGTCATCACACTCAGTTTCAGTGATGATGAAGAACCTTCCCACGCAGCGACATCCAAGCGAAATTACAATAACCTCATTGAAAGGCAGTTTCCCCTGGAAAACTGGGTCTACCTCACAGGAGATCTTGAAAACATCCGGAAAGTGACGGATTCGCTGGGGTATTATTTTGCAAAAACCAAAAAGGATTTTTTTATCCATCCATCCGCCCTGGTGGTCCTGGCCCAGGATGGAAAAATTACGCGCTATCTTTACGGTCCCACATTCCAGCCTTTTGACCTGAGCATGGCGCTGACAGAGGCCGGCCAGGGGAAGACCGGCATTTCAATCAAACGCGGGGTTCTGTCTTTCTGCTTTGACTATGATCCGGAAAACAAAACCTATGTGTTCAATATTTTCAGGATCACCGGTACGGCAATTCTGATCTTTCTGGCAGGCTTTATCTTTTTCCTGGTGAGGCCCTCCAAAAGAGACAGAAAATAAAAGACACTATTGTCTCATGATACAGGCGGTTGGCCTTTGGTTCATCTGAATTTTGGTTTAAGGGGCATGATATGGATGCTGTAAAATCCTTTTTTGACACGCCGGCGCCGGCTCGTTTCAGCGGGATTCTTTCCTGGCTCATAACCACTGATCACAAGCGGATTGCGCTGCTCTACCTCTACTCGATTCTCTTCTGGTTCCTGGTGGGGATCTTTCTGGGCGGCCTGATCCGCCTGGAACTGATGTTCATCGGTGAGAATTTTATTTCTGCTGACGTGTATAATTCGGTTTTCACCCTGCATGGGGTGATAATGATCTTTTTATTTATCATCCCGGCCCTGCCGGCCATTTTCGGCAATTTCCTGCTGCCCATCCAGATCGGCACGGATGATGTTTTTTTCCCAAGACTCAACCTGCTTTCCTGGTATCTTTATATGATCGGCGGGGGATTTGCCATTGCTTCTCTTTTTTCGAACGGTTTTGCCGATACCGGCTGGACATTTTACGTTCCCTTTTCCGTTTCCACACAGACCAATGTGTCCACAGCTGTTTTTGCCGCTTTCATCCTCGGCATGGCGTCCATGCTGACGGGTCTGAACTTTATCACCACCATCCACCGGATGAAGAAAAAAGAAATGAAATGGCTCCAGATGCCTCTGTTCACATGGAGCCTGTATGCCACGTCCTGGGTCCAGCTGCTGGCCACCCCGGTGGTTTCCATCACCCTGGTTCTGGTCATGCTGGAGCGTTACCTGAATATCGGGCTCTTTGATCCGGCCAAAGGCGGGGATCCTATCCTTTATCAGCACCTGTTCTGGATGTATTCCCATCCGGCAGTCTATATCATGATCCTCCCGGCCATGGGCGTAATATCAGAGATTATCCCGGTGTTCTCGCGAAAATCCATTTTCGGCTATAAAGCCATCGTGGTCTCGTCGCTGGCCATTGCCATTGCCGGGTCACTTGTCTGGGCCCATCACATGTATACCAGCGGCATGAGCGATACAGCGGTTTTTGTTTTTTCACTTCTGACCTTTGTAGTGGCAATCCCTTCTGCCATTAAGGTTTTTTCCTGGGTATCCACCTTATATAAAGGGGCGATCCAGATGTCTCCGCCCCTTTTTCTGTCGCTCTGCTTTATTTATCTTTTCAGCGTGGGCGGGTTGACCGGGCTGGTGCTCGGTGCTGCAGGGCCTGATATCCATGTCCATGACACCCATTTTGTTGTGTCGCATTTCCATTTCACCATGTTCGGCGGTACCGGGTTCGCCTTTTTTGCCGCTCTTCATTTCTGGTGGCCTAAAATGTTCGGCCGGATGTATGATTTTAAAAAGGCCTATATCGGTGCCGCACTGTTGACCGGCGGGTTTATTTTTCACTATGTGCCCATGCTGATTTTAGGACTCCAGGGCATGCCGCGCAGGTATTATGACTACCTGCCCGAGTTTGAAACCGGAAATTTTCTGGCCGGGTTCGGCGCGGTATTTATCATCGCCGGGATCTTTTTGATGATCATCAACCTGATGCTTTCTTTCAGAAACGAAATGGATGCGTCCTCAGATCCATGGGGCGGCACCACGCTTGAATGGCAGACCCCTTCTCCGCCGCCGCTTCACAATTTCACCACTGAGCCGGAACTGCTCGATTACCCCTATGATTTCAGCCGTGTCGTTGAACGCTATTCAGACAGTGATCAAGGAGAATAAATGAAACCGCATCTGGATGAAGCCGGAAAAAAACTGGGAATGTGGCTCTTTCTTTATACCGAGATCATTCTTTTCGGCGGTCTTTTTGTCCTCTATGCAGTCTACTTTGCAAAATATCCCCAGGAATTTATTGAGGGCGGAAAAGAACTGAACCGGATCTTCGGGCTGGTGAACACATTGATCCTTCTTGTTTCCTCCTTCACGGTTGCCGCTGCCATCACTGCCATCCAGAGAAAACAGAACCAGGCAGCTGTCGCAGGCCTGGCTGTTTCCATTCTCTGCGGCCTGATATTCCTGGTGAATAAATATTTTGAATGGGGGTATAAAATCAAACACGGGATTTATCCCAATTCCGACACCCTGGTGGACGGCCCGGGCGGGCTGAACATCTTTTTCGGTCTTTATTATGTGATCACCGGACTTCACGGACTGCACATCATTATCGGCATGACCCTGCTGGCAGTGAGCCTGATCTGGGTTCTCAAAGGAAAGATCACCCATGACCGTTTTGCGCTGCTGGAAAACTCAGGACTCTACTGGCATCTGGTTGACCTGATCTGGATTTTTATTTTTCCCCTGTTTTACCTGGTGATTTAGGAGGCTGACACAATGAAAGATCATCTTTCCCGCGGCATTGATTACCGCACCCTGTTCGTGGTGCTGCTGGCTCTCTTTGTTCTGACGGCTGTGACCGTTGGTGCATCCTATGTGGATCTGGGCGCGCTCAATGTCTGGGTTGCCCTGCTGATCGCCTCGTGCAAAGCCACTTTGGTGCTGCTCTATTTCATGCACATGAAGTATGAGGGAAAAGTATTGGTTCTCTCGTTTTTATCAACGGTTTTTTTCCTGGGCATTATGATCAGTTTTACATTCTGGGATGTTGCATTCAGGTGAGGTGAAGCATGAATGAAGTTGTCAATCCGGTCGAACTGGTGGACCAGTCTTTTTATCTGATCATCGGTTTCTCGTTTATTTTCCTTTTTGCCGTCACCCTTGTCATGATTTATTTTGTGATCCGGTACCGGAGAAGCAAACATCCGAATCCTTCTGACATCAGGGGCAACTGGCTGCTTGAAACCGTCTGGGTGGTCCTGCCCACCATTATTGCGCTGGCCATGTTTGCGTCCGGGTGGAAATCATATACCGGCCTGAGAAATGTCCCTGAAGGCGCATTGGAAATAGAGGTGATCGGTCAGTCCTTTTCCTGGCTCTTTTATTATCCCAATGACAAAGAGGTGGAAAACGAAATCGTGGTGCCGGTAAATACCCCGGTCAAGCTGAACATTACCTCTGCAGATGTGATCCATTCCATGTTTATCCCGGCATTCAGGGTCAAAGTGGATGCCGTGAACGGGATCACGACCTATGCCTGGTTTCTGCCGGAAAAAACAGGGGAATTCTTCTTCCAGTGCACCGAGTTCTGCGGCACGGGCCATGCTGATATGACCGGTGTTGTCCGCGTGGTTTCCAAAGAAGAGTATGAAGAATGGCTGGCTGAAGAAGATGAATGGTAACAAAGGCGCTGTCATAGCAAAGCCAGGCCAGGCAGGGTTTTTCAAGGTTTTCAAGGATTACGTACAGACCCTGAAAATTCACCTTTGTACCTATATCGGCCTGGCTGCGGTGATTGGCGAGGTCAGTGCATCCGGCACCCTGTCAGGGCAATCGCTGTTAACAGGTCTGTCGGTCTGGATCCTTGCCATGGGCGCGGCCGTGCTCAACAATATCCAGGACAGACACTTTGACAGGGCCTTTGACCGGACAGCCGGCCGGAGCCTGCCGCAGCGGCGGATCAGCGTCAAAAGTGCAGCCCGTCTCTGTGTGGTCCTGATAACGGCCGGCCTTTTCCTGCTCGTCCTGAACGGTTCATGGATCTGCATGGGATTGGGGCTGCTGGCCGTAGTTCTCTACAATGCGGTTTACACGCCGCTGAAAAAAAAACAGCTGTCCGCACTGGTGCCCGGCACCCTTTCCGGGATGATGCCCGTGCTGATCGGGTGGACAGCTACTGGGACCTCTGCCGTGAGTTTAGAACTGGGGCTGCTTATGGCCATACTGGGACTGTGGCAGATCCCGCATTTTTTTATCATTGCCTTAAAACAGCATGGTCCGGACCGAAGATATGAATACCCCTGTCTGCCGGATGTCATGTCTTCTGATCGAATCCGCCGGCAGATTCTGTTTTTCACAATTCTCTACAGTCTCGGGATGGTGCTGTACACCGTTAATGGATTTTTTATCCACCCCCTGGCGGCTGCCTGCTGTATGATAAATGCAATCGCTGTTGTGCTGCCAATGGCCGGCCTGGTTAAAAAAACGAGCC
>CAZLNA010000099.1:0-7202 GCA_964560485.1 uncultured Desulfobacula sp.
CTTATGCCCCATTTCCTGACACAGTGCCGGTGCTGCCAGCAACCTGGTCAACGCCTGGGCCAGTTCTTCTGATGATGCGACACAGAGCCCACCGCCGCCGTCTGTCAGCAGCTGCGAAATCTGTTTGAAATCCGACATGAAGGGGCCGAAAAGAACCGGTTTTGAACAGGCAGCCGGCTCCAGAGGGTTATGGCCGCCCTCATCCACCAGAGAACCGCCCACAAAGGCGATGTCACAGATGGAATAAAGCCTGGATAATTCACCCATCCGATCAACCACAATCACTGCGTTTTCAACCTTGTGTTCTGACATCAGAACACAGTCCTGTCCGGCGGACTGAATCATCTTCTGTATCTGTTCACTTCTCCCGGGGTCCCGCGGAACAATCACCAGCACAAGCGCAGGCGTCTTCTGTTTTTCGACAATATACCAATCCAGAAGCATGGCCTCTTCTCCCTGATGTGTACTGCCGGCAAGAACGACAACAGAATGCGGTTGAACACCAAGCACCTCACGGATCTGTTCATCAACGGCCTGGTCAGAAGGCATGACAGGCTGATCAAACTTGATGTTGCCGCTGACCCGGATTTTTTCAGAATCAACTCCCAGAGCCAGGTAACGCTCCTGGTCAAGACGGGTCTGGGCAAAAATCATGGCAAGAAAAGAAAATACCCTGCTGAAAACGGGTTTAAACCGCAAAAACCCTTTCAGAGAGCGTACGGAAAGGCGGGCATTTACCAGAACCACAGGCAGTTGCCGCCGCTTGAGGGTATACAGGAAATTCGGCCAGAGATCGGTTTCCACCAGGATCACCGCGTCCGGATCAATCCTTTTCACCAACCGGTTGATGGAAAAATCAAAATCGAGCGGGAAATACCCAAACCCGTCCGCCAAAGGCCCATCTGCTCCGGCAAACAATGTACGGGCAGTCTCAAACCCGGTCAATGTAGACGCAGTAAAGACGATCTGTATGGCATGATCTTTTTGCTTTATGCAGCGCACCAGGGGCACAGCAGACTTCACCTCTCCCACGGAAAGTGCATGAATCCACAATCTGCGGCAGGTTTTGTCCTGCAGGGCAGGCCCGGTAAAGAAACCGAGCCGCTGCAGCAGGGTTGCCCGCCGTTTTCTTGAAAACAGCATGAGCAGCGGCACCGCCGGAAGCAGAAGAATGAACAGGAGCCAGGAAAGAAGGCGGTAAAGGGTGAATATCACTGCCGTTGTCAAATCCATTGACGGCTACTCCGTATTGACCAGATAGAGAAGTGTAAATACTGAAAAAAACAGGTTTGCTGCCCATGCCCCTATCAGTGGCGGCAGAACCCGGCCATATCCCAGCGAAAGGCAGAACCCGTACATAATCCAGTAAACAAATGCAACCAGTACGCCTGCGGCAATAGCCAGGGGCAGGTTATTGCCGGCAAAGGTCCGCATGCCAATGACCGCACCGGTCAGGGCCATGATCACACAGATGAAAGGAAAGGCAATTTTCGCATTCAGATCCACAATATAGGTGACGGCATTATATCCTTCCGCCTGGACTTTGCCGACATATTCTTTGAGCTCAAAATAACTCATTTCATTGGATTTTTTGGCTACTTCGCCCAGGTCTGCAGGTTTGAAGGCAGCCGGCACGATCAAATGATCGCGGTGTTTAACATCATAATCTGAGGCATCCTTTGAATGGGTCTGTTCAATGAGGTCTGACAATACCCACTGGCCATCCTGAAAAATACCTTTTCTGGCATCAATCCGCTTTTCCAGGGAAAAATCCGGGCCCAGAGTAGTGATAGTGATACCTGAAACGCTCTTTTCCACTGGATCAAAATAGTTGATATGGACAATCTGATGGTCAGACTTAATCCAGATATCCTTTTTTGCTGAAAAAATCTGATTCTTGTGCTTTTTAATCTCATAATGCTTGATATAGTTCGCCTTCGCCATGGTCACCGGGACAATGGTTTCCCCGAGAAAAAACATGAAAAGCGCCAGAACGAACCCGACTGCAACCACAGGACGGATCAGGGTATATCCGCTGATCCCGCTGGCCCTGATGGCCAGCAGTTCATTGTTTCGGTTCATCAGCGCAAACACGGTAATGGTCGACAAAAGAATACTTGCCGGTGTCAGCTGGATAAACATGAACGGCAGCTTGAGGCAGACATACCCGAAGCCTCCCAGAAGAGAGAGATCTGAATCAAGGAATTTATCCAGTCGTGACAGATAATCGATGATAATAAAGAGCACCAGAATGATCACCTGAATAATCAAAAAGAATCTGAAAAATTCCTGGAGCCAGTATTTATGGAGACGAAAGAGCATATCAGCGTATTTTCTCGATCTGTTGTTTTACCATATCCACGGCTGTGGACACAATCCTGGGAAATGGGACCGGCCGCTCTTTGGCATTTCTGACTAAAAAGTAAACGGCAATTGCCCCCATGGTCAGATTCGGCAACCACATCCCGATCACAGGAGAGAACCGCCCGCTTTCGCCCGCAGACCATCCAGCTGCCAGTAAAAAATAATAAAAAAGGAAAAAGAAGATGCCCAGGCCAAATCCAGATGAGCGCCTCAATGATGCAGACTGGACCCCCAGGGGGAAGGCGAGCAGGCCTAAAGTCAGGCACGCAAAGGGAACGGAGAGCTTTTCATGCAGTTCCATGTGCGCGGCATTGATGTCCATGGGGTTGCCTTTGCCTGAGCGGATAAATGCAATCAGATCGGGCAGGCTCCGTTCGTCTATCTCTTTACTGATTTTTTCACGCCTGCTGTTGAGTGCTGCCAGGTCGATATTGATATCATATGCCCCGAATTGAATGGTATTGACTGACCGGTCCTCCATTTCAACCTGATTGATAATGCCGTTATAGAGCCGGATGGTATACAAAGCCCTGTCATCCTGCCGGATAAGGTCTCCTGTAGGCGCCACAGATATACTGACCACCCCCTTTGTCCGCCGGTCTTCTATAAAAATATCCCTTAGTGCTTTGGTTTTCATGTCCACGTGTGCGACATAAATCATGACATCATCAATTTCAGAATTGAACTGTCTTTCCTGCAGCGCAGCATCAATGCTTGACCGGGCCATTTCAATGCTTTTTTCCTTGATGGACAGCTTGCCCCAGGACACGCCAAAGACAGTGACCCATAAGGTCAGGCAGGCACCCAGCATGCAGAATACAAGGATCGGCGGAAGAAGTCTGTATAAAGACGCACCCGCTCCTTTAAGGGCGACCACCTCATTTTCACCTGACATGCGCATCATGGTCAGCAGAATGGAAATCATCACTGACATTGGAATGGTAAACTCCAGAAACCGTGGCAGTGTATAGACAATCAGCATGACCACTGAACTCAAGTCTGCATTAAAATTGACCACCATATTTGTGATTTCCGGAATCCGGGTCATGAGAAAGACAAAGGTCAGAAAAAACAGGCTGATTAAAAATGGAGAAAGCAGCTCTTTGAGTATATAGCGGTTTATGGTATTAAAATATTTCATTTTTAAAAGGAAAATATAGGCATGCTTGCAAATAGTCAAGATTTAAGGCCACCCCGAAAAAGGGTCTGGTGATGGAAAAGCCCGACAAACCGGAGAGTTAAGATGCAGAATATCCCAAAAAAACAGATTGCGTCCTGGGTGATGTTTGATTTTGCCAATTCCGCCTATACCACCCTGGTGCTGACTTTCATTTACGGCACCTTTTTTGTCAAAAAAATGGCTGGTGATGAAATTTACGGAACCGCGCTCTGGTCCAGGGCGGTTACCATTACAGCCATTTGCGTCGCCCTGCTCAGCCCCTTTTTAGGGGCAGTGGCCGACCGTTCCAACACGCGGAAATCCTTTTTATTTATTTCCTCTGTTATCACGGTCGCAGCGACCACGGTCCTTTATTTTTTTGAACCCGGTCAGATTCTTCCGGCACTCATCGTTTTTATCATTTCCAATATCGCTTTTGAATTGAGCAACGTCTTTTACAATGCCTTTCTGCCGGATCTGTCACCGTCTGAAAAAATCGGTACCATTTCCGGCATTGGATGGGGGGTGGGCTATGCCGGAGGTCTGGCTGCCCTGATCGTGGCAATGGTCGGGTTTGTCAGCCCTGATATCCCATGGTTCAATCTCTCTAGAGCCGCCGGAGAAAATATCAGGGCCACCAATCTGCTGGTGGCGGCCTGGTTTGCATTTTTTTCCCTGCCCCTCTTTCTTTTTGTCAAAGTACCGTCAAAACCGCCAGACAATCCAGGGGGCCGGCTGATGTCCCAAAGTCTGTCTGATCTTTTAACCACGTTTAAACAGATCTCAGACTACCCGCATCTGACCAGGCTTCTGATCGCCCGGCTGGTCTATAACGACGGACTGGTAACGATCTTTGCCTTTGGCGGTATTTATGCTGCCGGCACCTTTAATTTCACCTTTCATGAAATCATGCTGTTCGGCATTGTCATCAACGTATTCGCTGGGATCGGCGCCATTGCGATGGGATTTCTTGATGACAGGATCGGCGGGAAAACCACAGTTCAGATCTCCAATATTGTCCTGGCCCTTGCTGTTCTGATGGCTGTCTTATCGGACAGCAGAACTGTTTTCTGGGCATCCGGCATATTGATCGGGCTTTTTGCCGGCCCCAACCAGTCTGCCAGCCGCTCCCTGCTGGGACGGTTTGTACCGGAACAAAAAGAAAATCAGTTTTTCGGGTTGTTTGCATTTTCAGGCAAACTCACCGCTTTTCTCGGCCCCATGCTGCTGGGGTTGTTCACCCAGTGGTTCAATTCCCAAAGGGCCGGCGTTTTTGTGGTAGTCCTTTTTTTTCTTGCCGGTGCCCTGATTCTCTCGCCCCTCAATGAAGCTGAAGGGATCAAAAATGCCGGCAGAAACTGATCATACACATCCTTCGGATTAATCTTTTGATTCCACCCAGATCCGTGATATGAACAAACAATGAAATGCGTCATAATTGCCGGAGGGCACCTGACGCCCTCAGAACGGATCAAAACCATTCTCAACCAGACTGAGACCATCATCTGTGCAGATTCAGGGGCACGGCACCTGAGATCGCTTGGCCTCCTGCCCCATGTGCTGATCGGTGATTTTGACTCCATTGACCCGGATGACCTGGCATTTTTCAGGTCGCACAATGTCCTTGAAAAAAAATATCCGGCCCGAAAAGATCAGACGGACTCAGAGATCTGTGTGGCATGGGCTGCCGAGCACCATGCCAGTGACATTACGATGCTGGGGGCAACAGGCAGCCGGCTGGATCATACCCTGGGAAATCTGTTCCTGCTTAAGAAAATGGCCGACCTTAACATCCGGGCCCGGATCATTGATGCACATAATGACATCTATCTGGTTCACGATGTCCTGTCACTTGATGGTGCGCCGGGGGACCTGCTATCGATCCTCCCCTTAACCCGGCAAGCCAGCGGCATCACCCTGACCGGGCTTGAATATCCTGCTGTTGATGCCACTTTTGAAATGGGCAGAACCATTGGCATCAGCAATTGTTTTGCGGCTGCCAAAGTGACCATAACTGTTAAAAACGGACTTCTGGCTGTGATAAAATCTCAGGATTAGGTGCGGTTTTAAAACCATCAGCAGCGCACTGGAAAAAGGACGCAGCGGAATCGAGAAAATATGGAAATGAAACGGTTCAGGTTTCTGACGCGTCTGCCGCCTCACCTGCCTCGCCGTCCTCGGCCTCACCTTCTCCTTCAGGTGGTGCCTCCGGGGACATGGTGTGCTCAATGATGAACTCTTCGACTTTTTCAATTTCAGCCGCCACAATGACGTGCTCCACGTCAATTTCCTTGATAAACCCCTGCATATACGGGTTTAATACCTGAACCAGTTTTTTATTCTGCCGTTTGATCGCATCGAAATCTTTGACATCATCAAACACCAGGGAACTTAAAAAAATAATAGCTGCTTCCCTGGCTTTGGGGTGGATCACTGGAATTTCCTGATCCGGCATCAATTCGTTGAGGACCAGATTCAGTTTCATGCAAAGATACCGGTCCTTATCACTGGAACGGTTTTTGTTCAGGTTGACGGCAATGGGCACCATGGAAATAACCTGATCCTGGTTTTCCTGTGCTGCCGCCGTTTTCTGCCCGCTGGTCTGCCGCCAGGTGGTAACGCGGCCGGTTTCGTCTTTGAGCTGCATCACTGTTTCAGTCAGTTCAACAATGTCATAAAAAATCGTATCATTTTTCTTCCAGATCTCTTCAATGTCTGACGCAGTCACTGTGAAGATGATCTGGCCTTTTTCAACATGCCATGTTCCCTTTGCATTCCCCTTGGATTTGACAATTTTGGAGGTGACATCTGCGATCCTGACAGAGGAATTCCATTCGCCTTTAGGATTGGTAATCAAGAGAATATATGCCCTGTTTCTCAACTGAGTCCAGTTGCCCACAGCGGTCTCGGTCTGGGTTTTCTCCTCTTTGCCGCAACCTGTGGTCAAAACCAGGCCCATCAGCATTGCAAGGCCCATGATCATCCTGATGTGACGAACCGTATGTCTGTTCATGATTACATTCCTGATGCTCAACGATTTTAGGATATTTCAAGCTACCATGATGCGCTGCACGGGTCAAGCCGGTACACGCCCGGCGCACTCGATGGTCTATCATTAATTCGGGATTTATGGAGAAAAACTTTAACCTGGACGGGGCAGGACAGGGTTTAAAGGGGAAGCATAAAAAAAAGGCGGGGGGCATCCTGATCTGCCACCCGCCTCAAAATCAATCTATACAGCGGCTAATCGCCGCAGGAGCCACCGGAACCGCAACTGCCACATCCACCCTGCCCAAGGTCGATGTTCGAATCGAGATGAAATCCCATCCCGGTGAAATCAACTTTTATTCTTTCGGCCTTTTCCATGAATTCCCTGTCAACCACAAATTTAAGACCTTTGACATCAAACTGGTCGTCTGAATCTTTTGGCTCATCCAGAGCCATCGCAAGCGAAGGGCCGCCTCAGCCGCCGGAATTGAGAAAAATTCGGATAGGGGACGGTTCTCTTCCCTGGAAATAGTCATCGATCTGCGTTTTTGCAGGATCTGTCAACTCAATCATTGTGAAACTCTCCTTATTGGTTAATTAGCTTTCAAACCGTATCGTTTGAACACCCTAATTTTAAACACGGTGAACTAGGCTGTCAATGTTCGAACAATGCTTTTTCTTTGATAAAGAA
>CAZLNA010000100.1:0-7202 GCA_964560485.1 uncultured Desulfobacula sp.
GGCATTCACAGGACATTGCCTCCAGACACATCCGAAACGATCCATGGCCGTTGGCATGGACATACAGGGCCGATGTCTGAAGCAGGGCCAGGTAATCCGTTTTCGACAATTGATCCATCACATGGGCACGGCCGGCCGGAATGTCAAACACCTCCACAAGCCTGGCCAGCGCGGCCCTTTCTTCGGCCTGAGGCACCTTTCGCACCCTGCTGTTTTCAGGCAGGAAGACCACATGGGCGTCTTCCCGTTTCGCCAGAACCCGGGACAGGGCAGACAGAAACCGTTCAAACCCATGGCATGGAAAACGCAACTGCAAAGCGCAGACAATCAGCGAGCCTGTCTGAACCGGCTCAAAGGGAAATGCAGCATCCCCTTGAGCCGTGCCGGGAACAAAAAAGGAGGTATCAATGCCCTCCTGAATGACCTGCAGTTTATTTTGATAGGATTCCGGGAATGTCTGTTTGTAAAAATGAGTCCGGCAGATTCCGTGTTCGCAGGCTGCCAGGTCAGGCAGATGTGCCAGCGCTTTATCTCTTAACGCGATCCTGAAGGCAAGATCAGGTTTTTCTCCACCCGGCATCAGATGGCCGAACGAATAATGGGATGGGAAAAAGGCCAGGTAAGAACTGTCTGGCAAAGCATCCTTCAGATAACGGGTCAGGGGGGTCCCGCTGCAGCTGATAAGGATCGCCGGTGTACCGGAGTGTGCGGTCAGGTCCTGAAGAAAACGGGCCGCCAGAACACCAGGATCATTTTTTGATGAACCGCTTTTAAGGTCCCGGTCTGATCGAAGCGGCAGATAGAAGTGCCTGACACCGGCAACCTCCTCTTTTTTGCCTCCAGGTCCAGTGTCTAAAGAGAGAAAAATCGGTTCAATGTCGTCTGTCTGAGCAAGGGCAGCGGCCAACGGGCCGAACGGACCCGGGCAATCAGGGTGGATCATCACTGCGGATGGCATGTTCAACGTTCCTGCATTGAAAACCGGATCGTCCCCATGAACGGATCGACCAGGTAATCAAGAACGGTTCGTTTGCCAATGTGAATATTGGCAAGGAGCACCATACCCGGGTAGAGGCGGTATTCTTTTTTCCCGGAAAGAAAATAATTGCGTTCCGACTCCAGACGCACATTATAGAATGTCCGTTGACTTTCATCTGTAAAAGTATCCGGACTGATACGGATCACCCTGGCAGGCAATTTATCATATTTTCTGGCATCTGCCGTAGGAAGCTGAAGGACAGCTGCCTGTCCCACCTGTACATATCCGATGTCTGAAATAGGCAGGCGGGCTTCTATGACCAGGGTCTCTTCAGATGGCACAATATCGGCAAGGATCTCGCCCGGTTTGAGCACACCGCCCTTGGTAACCAGGTAGAGTTTTTTAATAATACCGTTGATAGGAGACCGGATCACTGTCCTTTCCAGGCTGTCTTCAAATTTCTTCAACCGTATGGCATACTCATTGTACTCCTGTTGAGCCTGTTTCAGCGCTTCCACATTCTTTTCAGTCACGCTGTGCCGGACCTCATTCAGGTTGGCCCGGGTCTCTTCAAGCGCATGGACCGCTTCAATGAGTGCGGAACGGTCATTTTCAATGTCCCCTTCAATCTGTTTGGTCTTTCTCATGATCTCAATGTGCTTGTACCGGGTGGTGAGATTATCCTTGAGCAGTTCCTCGGACAGGGAAAGCTGTTCCTGGAGCAGGGGCAGACGTTCTTTCTTGTTTTTCAGGTCTGATTCAATGGTCTTGATCCGCTGCCGGCGCTGTTCAACAATCTGGGACAATTTGTCAACGCTGCTTTGGACACTGCTCTTATGCGCTGAGAACAATTGCCGGGCATCCTTGATCAGTACCGGATATTTCCCAGCCAGAGCCTTGGGAAAAACAAGTGTTTCCCGGCCCTGAATCAATGCTTTTAACCGGATGATATCGATGGATAGTGCATCCATCCGGGCCTGGATTTCTTCAAGACTGGCCCCTGAGCGGAGCTGCTCAAGCACCACCAGCGACTGCCCTTTTTCAACCCGGTCGCCCTCCCGGACATTAATTTTCCGGATGATGCCCCCTTCAAGATGCTGGACATGCTTCACCTTGCCGGTCGGAACCACCTGACCGTCTGCCACGCTGACAATATCGAGTTCCCCGCGGGATGCCCAGTAGACAAAGCTGAGACACATGACAACGATGAGGATAAAGAAAAGGTGGTTCACCCGGCTGATCCTGCTTTTCTCACTGACCGGCATTTCCCACCTCCTGGCCGGCAGCCGGCACATCCTGAAAAGTCAATGCCGGCCTGGGTTTGACATCAAGATTGAGACACAAGGATGCCCCTTTTATTATTTTCGGCTCATTGGTGCAAACCACCATTGTTTTTCCGGCCCGGCTGAAAGCATTCATGATCGCATACACCGATTCCATGCCAGCTTCATCCATTCCGCTGGTGGGTTCGTCCAGGATCGCCAGCCGGCCGTCAGTCGCCATGCCGCGGGCAAACGAAATCCGCTGCCGGATACCGGGTGGAAAATAGCGGCCGTTGTCTTTGATCACTCCATTGATCCCCTGGGGGGTAAGGTCTAAAAAACCTTTGAGATCAGCTGCCCGGAGCAGATCATTCAACTGCCCGTCACTCAGTTCCGGGTTGGCCATCAAGATGTTTTCGCGAATGGTGGCATGAATAAATGACGGCTCCTGGGGCATATACATCAGCTGGCTGCGCCACCACGGTGCAGCCAGCTGGGCCAGGTTGACATCATCTGCCAGAACGCTTCCCCGCCGTGGTTCTAAAAGACCGGCCAGCATTCTGGCCAGTGTGGTTTTCCCGGTTCCATTGGCCCCGCATACTGCCAGCACCTGACCCGGCTCAAGTGTCAGGTTCACTGACTCAAAAAGAGGATGCACGGTCTGGGGATATGCAAACCCGACATCTTTGAGTTCAAGCCGCCCGCTGTATTTTCGTATGGCAGAGCCGGATGCCGGCTCCAGCGGCAGCCGTCTGAGCGGCAGAAGAGCCTTTTCTGCCTCACCGGCTTTTTTAAGCTGGAAACTGACCTGGACCAGCCGGGAAAGGCTCTGGTACGCCCGTGCGCACAGGATATTCGCCCCGATCAGGGCGCCGACAGTCAAATCCCCCTGGACCACAATTACTGCCCCTGCAGCGTAGAGCAGCACACTGGTTAGTGATCCGCCGGTCAGACTCAGTGTCTGGGAAAGCTCTTTCCCGTCAGTGGTCAGCCGCCGTAAACGGCTGATTTTTGCAATCTGGCGGTCCCATATGTCTTTTAAAAACCCGATGGCATTGAACACCCGGACCGTGTCATGGGCATTAATGCCGGATGTATTCACCTGGCGGTGTTTAACCATCTGCTCTGATAATTGTTCCGCCCTGAAAAAAGAGCGTCTCAGACTCAGCCAGCCCAAAAAAAGTCCAATGCAGATACCGGTCAGGGTGATGCCTGCCAGCACTGGGCTCAACAAATAAATGGCAGCAATAAAAATAAGTGAGAACGGGGCATCCATGACTGTGTTCAGGGTCTGGGCATCATATCCGGTCTGGATTGCCTGGACATGATTCAACGATTCTTGAACCCTGGGCCTGGACAATTGTTCCATTGGCCCGGCTTTGGCCCTGCTGATGATCTCAAGGATCTGGACCGAGAGCTCATTATTCGGTGTCTCATTAACGGCTGCAGCCATTTTTGTCCTGAGAATACGAAACCCGGTCTGCAACAGGATCGCCATCAGCATTCCCACGGTCAGTGTAATCAGGGTACCGTGAAACCCATAGCTTACATACCGGTTCAGAAGCTGAATCACATACATGGGCATTGCCAGGGCGAGCAGCGCAATAAAAAATGTAGCGATCAGAATCTCAGCCGCCAGCAGCGGTCTTTTAAAAAGTCGGCGAAAAATTTCAAGCATAGGAGGCTGCCGCTTTTCTATTTAAACAGATCCAGTTTAATCCGTCCCATGGCATGCAAAAGGTTAAAAGCAGCAAGTTTGGTATCCTGGCGGGCAGCAATCGCATTGGATGTTGCGTTGATATAGTTGATTTCGCCGTTCAGGACATCCAGCAGGGAACGGGTTCCCATCTTGCGCTCTTTTTTGGCCAGTTCCAGAAAGCTTTGAACAATACTGGCCTGCTCCTTGAGCAGCTGCGCCTTCTGTCTCAGCACACTGAGCTGTTCCCAGCTGTTGGCAACCTGTTCAGCCACCAGGCGCTGTGTAAAATCGTTGCGCAGGGCTGCTGCTTTTTTAACAGATGCCGCAGATTTTAAAGCAGCACTGTCACTTCCACCGCTGAACAGATTATATTTAAATTCCACGCCTGCAGCTGCCTCATGACGATATCCTTTTACACCGTCATCATTATCTTTGGTGGCTGCTTCTGCAAAAAGGCTGAGTTCAGGAAAAAAGGCTGATTTTGCAACCTTGATATCTTTTTGGGCGATCCGGATATCAATCCGGCTGGCCATCAGTTCCGGATTCTCCTTTATTGCGATGTCAACGGCTGTACCAAGTGCGGTCGGTAATTGGTCAAAGGGAAAGGTGATATCTTCAAACGATTCGATTTCAGAGTTGGTGGGCATCCGGTTGAAAACTGCCTGGAACCTGTTTTTCGCAAGGTTGAGCTCTCCCATGGCATCGGTTCTCAATGCCATGGCCCCGGCAAGTTGAGATTTTGCCTGAAGCACATCACTCGACAGGCCTGCCCCTTTTTCCACCAGTGCTTTTTCTATCCCGGTTAATTCCTTGATCCGCGATTCAGACAGCCGCGCTGATTTCAGCCGCTCCCTGGCCCTGACAATGTTGATATAGGCACTGATACCTTCCAGAAAAATCTGCTGACGTGCCGACTCCAGGCGGGCCTGGGCCTGCTCCACCAGAACACCGGCACGCTCTATGCTGCCGGTGGTTTTTCCAAAGTCAGTGATCAGCTGGCTGGCTTTCAAACTGACATCATACCGGGTTTCTGTTGTATCAGAGCTGAACTCCTTGTCAATGGATTCCCTGCCGCCGTCAGCACTCAGGTCAAGGCTGGGAAGATATTCTCCCCTGGCCTGGGTCAGTCTGGCCTTTGCTGCGTCCACCTGCTTTTTCAGGCTTTGGATCTCTTCATGACTCCGGCTGAGATCTGTGAGCAGCATTTTAAGATCTGTTCCTTTGTAGGCCGGCATTGGTGAATCTGCCATGGCCGTGTTAACCGTCGCGGACAGCATAAAGACCACGACAAAGACGATTATCTTACGTTTTGATATGAATCTGTACATGGTATCCCCTCTCACACACGATCTATGATTTGCTTTTTTAGGTTGAATTATCTAAAGGATCAAAATACTATAAATCCATGCAGCCATGATTTGTCAAGGATTATATTTATGAACCGCGCCATTGCTGCCCTGAACCGCACTGAATATGAACGGGAAAACGCTCATGGCCCATAAGATTTCCAGCCGTATATGGCAGATGCTTTCCAGCATACAGATCCAGGTAATGATCACTGGAGCCGCGATTACTTTAGTGGTTGCAGCAGCCTACATCTATAAGCCGGATTACCTGAAACTGATGGAACTCAAACTTTACGATGTCCTTCTGGCGCAATCCCATTCAAAGGCCCAGACCGGCTCTGTGGCCATTGTGGACATTGATGAAAAAAGCCTTGAAAAATACGGCCAGTGGCCATGGCCCCGTTACCGGGTCGCACTGCTGCTCCAGAAAATCAACCTGGCCGGCCCCCGGGCTGTCGGCCTTGATATTCTGTTTGCAGAACCGGACAGCACCTCTCCTAAAATCATGCAGCAGGCATTGAAACGGGATCTGAAAATTGACATCGGATTCACCAACATGCCCGCAGGCCTGATGGACAACGACCAGATCATGGCCGGCATTCTGGACAAAGGCCCTTATGTCATGGGGTATTCTGCTGCTTTTGATACACTCGGTGCAAAACGCAAAAACAACGTGACCCCGCTGAAGGCGGTCATTTTAAAATCGTCGGGTGCCCGGCCGGCTTCTGATTATCTTTTCAAGGCCCGGGATCTGATCGCCCCTCTGCCAGTCTTTCTTGAAAAAGCGGGCAGATCCGGTTTTTTAAACACCATTACAGACCCGGACGGCGTACTCCGGCGGACCCCGCTGTTTATTGCATGGGATAATAAAATCTATCCCCAGCTTTCTCTGGCCGCCCTGATGGAAGCCTTTAAAGGCAGCATGCCCGACCCGGTCATCAAGATCACCCGGGGCGGTATTGAATCCATCAAACTGGGCAGAACCGTGATCCCGCTGGAAGCAAACGGTGCCATGCTTCTTAATTACCGGGGTCCGAGCCGGACTTTTCCTTATCTATCTGCCGGCGATATCCTTGACGATAAAGTCGACCGGGCAGCCATCAGCGGGAAAATCATTTTTTTAGGCACCTCAGCCGCAGGATTGAAAGATATCCGGGTCTCTCCCCTGGATCAGGTCTTTCCCGGTGTTGAGGTTCATGCCACCATGGTGGACAATGTCCTGAGCAATGATTTTATTCACCGCCCAGACTGGATGCCCGGGCTCGAGCTTTTTCTCATCCTTTCCTGGGGGCTTATCACCAGTGCCCTGATCGGCTGGGCCAGTGCCGCCCTGACCATTCCCCTGACGCTCATTCTCGGTTTTGGTGCCTGGTATGGCGGAGTCTGGTCCCTGGACAGAATGAATATCTGGATCTCTCCATTTTTTCCGGTGATGATTCTCGCATTGAACTTTTCCCTGCTCAACCTGCAGAAATTCTGGTTTTCTGAAAAGAAGAAGAAGTTTTTTAAAAGCGCTTTCAGCAAATATGTGTCCAAGGCAGTGGTAAATCAGCTGGCAGAAAATCCGGACCGCCTCAGCCTGGAAGGGGAGGAAAAAGAAATCAGCATCTTTTTTTCAGATATCCGCGGTTTCACCTCTATTTCAGAACAGCTCAAACCGTCCCAGATTACACTGCTCCTGCACGATTATTTCACACCGGTCACCAAAATCATCATCCAGAACAACGGCACCCATGACAAGTTCATCGGGGATGCCATCATGTGTTTCTGGAACGCCCCTTTGGATGTCAAAAACCATGAATCATGCGCCATTGCCGCTGCCCTTGAAACCATTGAGGCGCTTGATGATCTCAACAAGGGGTTTGAAAAAAAATACGGCATCAGGACCACCACGGACAACCTGGAAGTTGTGGCCA
>CAZLNA010000101.1:0-7140 GCA_964560485.1 uncultured Desulfobacula sp.
TAAAAGCTGTCAACAGAGGCTTTCAGGCTCTTGACATGCAGGAACGGTTCTTGCAGTGTTCTCATAACATCGCGGTAATAATGGGTTCTCCTTCCGGCCTTCTGCCGAGTTATTAGCGCAAACACAATCATAAGGCATCAACTCTGGTGTAATAAACCGATGCAACAGAATAAATTAAAAGGACGCATGACACACTTGAAAAAAAGGAGTTGTTTAATGAATTATGCAATACTAAAAAAAACGTTGTTCTTGGCTGCCGTGCTGACGATTTTTTTAACCCCTTCTGCAGCTCTGGCAGGCCGCACCATACCGGTGACGGTCACCAATCTTCCCGAAACCGTGGCCACAGTGGACGTTGACAGCCCGGTCAACCAGCCGTTTCAGTTTTCTGATTACGGTTCATCAGACATTCCCGATGGGGGCGTGACTGTTTTAGGCACAGGAATGGAAATGGAAGATCCTGTACCGGAAGGCAAGCGACTGGTCATCCAGCACATATCTTTCAGCATATCCGGAACCGGGATTGAACATCAACCTCAGATTCTGGCAAGGGTCATCGACGAGTCTTTCCGCACAGTCGTTGAACACCCGATCCCCCTGACCATGTCAAACTACGGCGAAAGAAAAGTGCTGACGGCCTCTTTGCCGATCACCCTTTATGTAGAAGAGGGGCAGAAGGCGGGTATTTTAATCATCGTAAGAACCAGTAAAAATATATTCAAACGCTTGGCGCTAACCGGCTATTATGTAGATGTTGATTAAAAAAGGAGGTAAAATAGTATGAAACCCTTGAAGACCATACTCATTATTCTGGCAGCCGTTCTCTTTTCAGTCGTGAACAGCCATGCCCTGACCATTGATTTTGACGCCTACAGCCCTGGCGAACCTGTCACCACGATTGACGGGGTGGATTTTTCATCCAACACGGGCCTGGGCCTTATTATCTCTACCGGATTCGATACATCCTCCGGGTTTAACTACCTGGGTGTGGATGATGGCGATGTGTTTCTGGGAGGGGAAGAGATTTATCTGGATTTTTCAGAAGCCTACACCTATATAAGTGTCAGCTTTATATCGGCTCAATGGGTGTATGAAGGTGATTTTGTAATCACTACAGACAGCGGCCAGGCAGTTAATTCGGCCATTGAAGACGCTGTTTTTGACGACGGCGGATATCTGTACACGGTCGTGTTTGAGTCAGATACAGCCTTTACCAGCGCCACCCTGTCCAGTTATGATGATTTTCTCATCAATTTTAATGTGGATGATATCATCCTTGAAAGAGAAGCCAGTGCCGTGCCGGAACCTGCATCCGCTCTTCTGATCATGGTCGGCCTGCTGGGAGTTGCAGCAAGATCCAGAAAATAATAATTTATTAACACCTTAAGCCGATTACCCTTTATGCAGGGGAGAGAGAGTTGGTATTTCATCAGTAATAAGAACAGGTGATGATTACACTATCAGTGTCGCGTTTACCGGTTATTTTGTTGATGCAGATTAAGACAAAGAAATAAACAAACGCCCCGGGCGCTCTGCCGGTCATGCAAGACCCGGGCGTTTGTATTTTCATTTTCAGTCTCTCATGCCTTATAAAGAGAGTATCTAATGGCTTTTAAACGCCTGTTCTCTTTGATATTCAACATATCAAGCACCATCTGGCTGCCCCGGCATTTACCGCTGTAGCATTTTTTCGCACCCGGATCCCGGGGATAATGCATCGTGAATTCAATATCATCGCCATTTAACCGGTAAGCGCCGAACCCCCTTTTATATTTTTCCCTGTTAAACCATTTTAAAACATTTTTAATATCATCCCGGACGTCCCCGATAATGCAAACGTTGAGCACAAGGCCGTCTGTATAGAAATAAAGGCAGTTTGAATGCACAGGAAAGCAATCGCCTTCGTAGGCACAAAAAAAGCCCTCTATCTGTCCAGATATGGTTCTTTCCGGGTAAGCCATGACTCAATTCCTTTCACCAATCACTTTTTGTTTCTAGTGTGCTAAAACAGTTATCGAAGGCTCTGATAAGATTTCAAGTGGTTTTAAAAAAAAGAAAGGTAAAAAGATCCAGATGTAAGGTAAGCGCCTGTTCGGTTATCAGGCCGGCTTCTGCTTTTCCTCTTCTAACAGCATGGCGATATCGTCTTTCATCAGGCCGGATGCCCACCCTTTCTGCAGAGGATACGATTTTGCCTGGTAGCTCAGGTTGGAAGGATCCGGCCCGTCCACCCGGCCAAAGGTCAGGGCCTGCATAGGGCAGTTGACCACACAGGCGCTGCAGCGCACGCACTGGGCGTCGTTCATGGGTATGCCCTTGTTGGCAAACCCCATGACATCAATGCCCATGTGACAGACTTTTGTGCAGATATTGCATGAAATGCACCGTTTTTTATTGGTCATGATGCGATACGGGCTGAACCGCGTGTAAATATGCATCAGCGCTGCCAGGGGGCACCCGAACCGGCACCAGATGCGGCCGCCCAGGAAAAAATAAACCCCCAGGCCCAAAACCCCGGCAAAGACAATGTCCACGCTGAGTTTATAAAAGCCCCAGGCCGTATCTGCCAAAAGTGTCCCCTGGGGCAGCCAGTGCGCTGCACCATAATGGAGGAAGGTGGCAATAAACGCGAATGCCAGCAGAACCTGGCCGATGTTTTCAAGTTTTTTCTCACCAGGCCCGTGGGGGGTCCGGGTGCGGTATTCGTCGCCCAGGGTTTCCGCCATTCCTCCGCAGGAACAGATCCAGCCGCAGTAGGCCCCTTTTCCCCATTTGTAGACGATAAGGAGAAGAAGACCGAATGTCTGGACAAAGGGAAACCAGGTCCAGAAAGTGCTGGTGCCAAAATTGTTGATGTTCAGCGGCCAGAACAGGATGAATCCAAAAGAGGACCATTTGCCCTGGGGAAAGAGCTCCTGAAGCCAGACACTGTCAGCAGACACCCTTGTCGCAATAAAGGGATCATACAAATGAAACGGCAGCAGAAAAAGGAAAAAGACCTGGACAAAAATGAGCAGTCCGGTCTGGTAAACAATGTATGCTGTGGGTTTGAGCTGGATCCGGCGGATGCCGAAAACCACCATGGTGGTACAGTATAAAAAGGAAAACCAGTAGGTGGGTGCTTCCACCCATCCGCTGTCTGTGTTGAAAATGGCGGTAAAATAGACCCAGGTGAATAAGAGGGCCCCCAGGGTCAGATAGCTGATTTTAACCAGTGACCAGGTATTTTTAAAATAATGGTCTTTTTGTGCGGCGATTATCGCCAGAGACAGGGCTCCGGACAAAACAAAGACAATGGATCCGGCCCAGCCGAGAACAAAGTTGAGAGAAGAGAGCCAGGCATAGCCTTTGGCGCCCCAGTCATACGTTGCTGAAAAAGGGGCTCCCAGATAGGCCCCGAGTTTTCCAAAAAGCGGGGTTCCCGGCTCGAACACAGGTGTGGCAAAACCGGATTTGCCAAAATAAACCATACAGAAAAAGCTGACCATGGCCGTAAGAAAGACCCAGTAGGAATAATTTTTTTCGCCTTCCATCCGGATATTGGACCGGTTGAAAAACTGGATGGGAATCTCCGTGCCGATCAGGGCATAGATCACCTGGTTATCAATTGTTTTAGAGCCGTCCGGGGTATTCAGGACCACTGAATCATTTTCAATTTTTTCCACACTGCTTCCCAGCAGGGGAATAATCTTCTGCTGGGCTACCAGGTTTTCAAATGCCTGGATATTGTGTTCCTTGGGTCTTGACAGTTTTTCCTTCCGATAAGAGAGAACCACCCGGTTCCCCTTTTCAGCCAGGGCATTGGCCGCTTCAATCGCACTGTCGCCGCCGCCGACCACCAGGATATCCTGATCATGGTGCTCTGACGGATCAATCAGTCGCGTAAACACCTTGGGAAGGTCTTGGCCGGGCACACCAAGCTGTCTGGCATTCCCGGTCTTTCCAATGGCCACCACCACGCGAAGGCATTCATGGTTTGCGTTTTTGGTCTCAACTGTAAATGAAGCGCCCTGCTTGACGATTTTCTCAACTTTTCTGTCCTCTTCCAGGGGCAGGGATGAAAAATCCAGGCAGGATTTAAGCTCCGGCAGCAGGGTTTCCTTTGTGCCGTCCGTGAATGAAAGCGAAGACCGGCAGGGCGTATCCTTTGGTGTGACATAGATGGGTTTGCCAGCGGGAAAATTTTCTAGGGTGTTCAATACCCTGGACGCTTCGAGCACAAGAATATCAAGACCTTCTTTTACAGCTTTTGCTGCGGCAGCAAGACCGGCCGGACCGGCCCCGACAATGACCAGGTCAAGCATCCCCTGCGGTTTTTTTTCTCTTTCTTTTTTAAACCCGGGGTCTTTAGCCAGCTGTTCCACCAGGTCATGACCGGATTCTGCGGCCAGCTTGATCAGGGGAACCCCGGTCAGATCACCGATGCAGTAGATTCCCGGCACAGAGGTTTCAAAACGGCCGGCAAGTTCGGGGAACCGGTCGACCGTGCCAGTGGGGTTATCTTTTTGAAGCCAGTTAAAATAGGCGCTTAAAACATTCATGGGTATTTATTCAACCTGTTGAAATATAGTCCCGGGTTTATTTGTTCTGGCTGCTGAAAACGTCTATATATTATTCAATCAGTGTGTAATTGTCCACAGACCGGTCAAGATTCTGATATCTTTCATCATACCATTGTCTGGGATACACTTTGATTGAGTAGTATTTCAGATTTTCATTAAAGGCTTCATCAGAGAGAACAAACCTCAGGCCATTGGCCTGAAGTTCTTTTGTCACTTTGGAAAAATCGGCAAAGTATAAATTCGTCGGTATTTTCCTGTTTAAAAACCGCCATGAAAATTCAACCTCCACCGGCCCCTGAACATATGACTTTTCAAATGTGGTGCAGGAAATGGAAAAAAAACAATCCCCTTTTGACACCCGGATAATTTCCTTGAGCGCCTTAAAGGGATCCGGCACAAACTGCAGCACACTGTGCGCAATGACACAGTCAAAACTGTTTGTTTCTATCTGTGCCATATTCTGACAGTCACCGATAAAAAAAGATTCCCCCGGATAATTCTGGATCGCTCTTTTCACCTGTGTCCGGCCGTAATCAAATCCGGCATATTCCGGCATGTTCAAACTGTTTTTCAGGCAGTGGGCCTTGATCAGATGATAGGTGGCACCGGCACCGCACCCTGATTCGAGCAGGGAGGAGTCACTTTTCCCGGTATGGTTGAGCCAGGTAACATAATCAAGGTATTTATGCATTTTATTTAAATTGGTTGACCCGATATAATTGTTCTTTTGCTCCCGCCGGACCTTTTTAATCACATTCAAATCATATTCATGGGTGACTTCTTCATATTCATACGTGCCTTTGGCATCACTTTTGTCTACCTTCTGATACAGGGAAAAAAGATCGGTCCACTGGCAGGTCTCAAGGGCTTTTCCAGTTAAGGCATAGTTGAATTTAAGCTGTTTTTCTGCTGCATCCTGCGCTGCTATCCATTCGATGGCAGCAGGTTTCCAGGCATATTGATTATCAACAACGGTTTGGGCAAACCGCTCTTTGAGGCCGAAAAAATCGCTCTCTTCTGAGACAATCACCAGTTTGCAGTCGTCATCTGACCGGAAACAGTAGAAAAACTGTGAAATCAGTTTTTCAATAAATAAGAGATTGTCCTTTACCAGTTGAGCGCCAAAAGAAATGGTGTCTTCCGACATCTGTTTTCTCCATTCAGGGCCTGCAATACCCTGTAAATGATGTTATTCAAGCCGGCAGCCCTTTGCAGCCGGCAGCCCTTGGTAGGGGGTGATGGTGTACTATAAGGAAACCCGCATAAAATAAAAAGCATAAAATATAAAACCCTTTCCGGAAGATAGAGGGGGCCGGCCGGTTTTACACCCCAGAGAAACCGCTTTCAATTTTCCGGCTAATGGTGTTCGCTAATCTGGGTGGCAAAGGCCTGCTCGATATGGTCTGCCAGGGAATCCACCACACAATTGTTCGCCTCCGGGTTCCGATTGAGCAGAAAGGATGCGGACGGCAGGAGCGGAAACCCTTCCTGCCCATGGAGCTGGCGCATGCCGGGCGGCACAATGCTCTGACTGATGGCAGACACGGCAAGGCCTGCAAAAATGGCTGCTGTCAACCCTGCGATGCTCGGGCTGGTATAGGCAATCCGGTATTCAATACCGGCCTGGTCCAGCGACGACATGATCCAGTTCCGGCAATAGCATTCATCCGGGAAAAGGGCCAGGGGCAGGGGCCGCTCTTCATGCTGGCAATGCTGTTCCGAGGTCACCCAGACCGTGGGATCCTGCCTTAGCAGGATGCTGTGTTCCACGTCAGGGACCGGTGAGGTGGTCATGGCAAGGTCGAGCTCACGGCGTTGAATTTTTTCCAGCAGCTGGGCACTGGGTTCACAGGTAATTTTAATCTGCACCCTGGGATGGGTGCGGGAAAACCCGGCCAGAATTTCAGGCAGAAACCGGGTGGCATAATCATCCGGCAGGCCAATGCTGACCCACCCGGAAAGCTCAGGTTTTTTTAATACAGACACTGCTTCTTCGTTAAGTTTGAGGATTTTCCGGGCATAGTCCAGCAGGATCTGTCCGTCTGGAGTCAACTCGATATTTCTTGAATCACGCGTCAGCAGCGTTTTTTCAACAACCTCTTCAAGCCGTTTGATCTGCATGCTCACGGCTGACTGGGTCCGGCCCACAATATCGGCCGCCTGGGAAAAGCTGCCTGAATCTGCAATGACCGTGAACGTCCGCAACAGGTCCGTGGGAATATTGGTTAACATAACGCCTCTCATATCTATCAATATTTTTGATTCTTATTATAAAAACAATTCGTTTGTTTGATCAATCTTTTTTTTCTATAAATACTCATGAACAGACCGAATTCAAAAAGGAGGAACCTATTATGATGTCACAAGAATGTCCGTCCCAGCAGGCACGATTTCCTGTATTTACCTTTTTCCAGCAGACCTGGTGCCGTCTCCGGTATTTTTCCAGGCGGTATAAAGAGTGGCTGGAGATCAAGGAACAGCACCGCCTGCTTTTGAGTATGGAAGACCGCATGCTCAACGATATCGGCCTTAGCCGGGCAGATGCGGTAAGGCTGACAAAAGGGTTTGGTTTTTTTTC
>CAZLNA010000102.1:0-7102 GCA_964560485.1 uncultured Desulfobacula sp.
GATGACTGTCGTTATCATTTATATCAGACATCTCTTTGAGCGGATCTGTTGTGGAATAACAGTCACAAAGCGCTTGAACCTTGAGATGAAGGTTGTCACTATCTTTCATGGTGTATCTCCTTAATTATTCTGTGAAAGAGAAGATATTCATAAAATAAGAATCGTTTTCCCAGATGCAATGCAGACTTTTTCAGTCTGCCTGGTCAGGGTTCCATTTCGGGTTGAATTTTTCAAAAAAGCCTCGATATAGAGTTCAGATATGAATTCACATTTAAGGATAACGCCATGCCTGCCAATCTGTTGCTTCAATGGATAAAAAAAAAGATAAACAAGCTGAACAAAGATTCCCTCCCAGCTGAACAAGACCTGGTTTCCAGGGAAAAACCCATGCCTGAGGCCATTTTGAAAACCGGGGATTTTTTTATGTTCAACAAACGCCTCTCTATGACAGAGCGGATGGACAATGCCATCTTCGCATGGGAGTCCGATGACAGAGGCTGGCAGTACCTGTTGACCAAAGAAGCTTTTTTTGCAGCCCAGTGCTGGGTCTATACCCACAAAATCTACGATCAAACATCAGATGCTTATGATGAGCGGATCACATCCTATGTCAAACAGTCCAGAAAAGCCATGGGCGGGGATGGGGCCTGGGACACCCTGCTCAGCCAGCGGGCGGCCTGCAGCGACTGCGGTGAAACCTGGAAAAAGGAAAACATCAGCTATTGTGTCGCCTGCATGAATTATGTCTGCTACCGGTGTGGCGCGCAGCATGTGAAACTATGTGGTGAAAAACTTGTGGGATAATATGTGAGAACACCGGGTGCGCTTCCTCACCCGTGGAAAAGAAGCGCACGGCTGCATACAGACTAAAGGAGATTCGGCAGCAGAATTGCCTCCTGGGGGCAGGCCTCAATGCAGCTGCCGCATTCATCACATTTTGAGCCGTCCACCGCATACGGCTCTCCGGGAACGATCGCTTTGAAGGTACAGGCCTCAAAACACTCACCGCAGGCAATGCAGTCGTCAGCACGGATACGGGCGCCGGCATCACTATAGGTCATTGAACCAAAAGCAAAACGGGTCCGCAGCACTTTATGATCCCGGTTCTCCATTTCAAAATCATAATCAAAAATTTCGCCTTTTCCTTTGATTATACAGAAAAACCGGGTTGCAGGATAGCGGGCAGCATCTTCAAGAAAGTACTGGTGGATACTGCTTCCCGCATCTGCTTTTTCCTTTACTTGCGCTTCTGGTATTTCCCGGGCCTCCCCGGTCAGACGAAAGGTGTATCCGGGTTCCCAGTAAGGCTGACCCACTGCATTTTTTCCTGTTTTACTGCCGGACGGATAGATACCGCACAGCGAAATACCCGGATTGTTTTTCAACTGCCGGTAAAACGGCTTTACATTCATCGTCAGAAAATAGATCCCTTCCTCATCACTGCCGCAGATACTTATAATGCGGCTGTGCATGGCCCCTTCTTCGTCAAGGGTCGTCATTGAGAGCGACCCGATTTTTTCAATGGCAGGATAAACTTCTTGCAGTTGCATTGTCATGTACCTCCTTTAACGCGTTTGCGTGATCAGCAGAATCATCCCAAACAGATTTTAAGACCGGATGCATTTTATATGAATACGCACTTTCGCTTACCGGCCAGATTCGACGTTGAGACAACCGCCATACCCCTGTCCGTTTAGAATTTACCATTTATATTTTTCCACTCAGCTTTTGGCAGAATTTCTTCAATCGTGTCCCAATGCTCTACAATCTTTCCTTTTTCAAGCCTGAACAGATCGTAGAACGCCGAATGTTTTCCCAGAAACTGCCCTTCAGACACGGCCAGAACAAAGTTGCCTTCACCAAGAATCATGTGGTTTCTGGTATACACCATGGGGGTGCCTGCGTCAGCCATGGCTTTAAGGGCGGCACCCAAAGCGTCAAGCCCATCTGCAACCCCCGGATTATGCTGATAATATTTTCCCGGGGTGATATACTCTTTGATTCTTTCCGGGTGGGCGCCTTTGAGCACATCTTCAACAAATCCTCTGACAATCGCCTTGTTTGCCTTTGTCTGATCAGGATCTGTCACCTTTACCGGTCCGTCAATCTGCGTTCTTCCGGATGCGTTGGCCGGTGCGACAGGCTGAAGGTTGTCCCAGTGTTCCACAATCCTGCCCTTTTCAAACCGGAAAATATCAAACCCGATTTTCGGACCAAAAAAATTATACTTTGTGTGGGCAAAAACAAAATCTCCGTCCTGAAAAATACGAATCACATCTGCTTTTGCACTGTTGGGCGGCAATTGCTTCATCACCTGTGCAAACCCTGTAATACCATCTGCCACCATCAGGTTGTGCTGGATATATTTTTCAGGATTGATGTACCCGGCAGGCTGCGGATCACCCGTCTCAATGCTCTTTAAAAGCGCTGCCACTTTTTCCTTTTCTGACAGGCCTGCTTCTGCACTTTTTGTAACCACCGTTGTACAGGCGGCTGACAAAACCATAAAAAGACCGATCATTACCAGACTCATTTTTTTTAATACAATGTTTTCTTGCTGACTCATGTTTCCTCCTAAGTCGTGTGGTTTAATGTATGGCGGAAATATAAGTCAAACAAGGGCCCGTTGGACAGGTTGATGTGTGACAAAGAATGGTAAATATCGAATCAAAACCTATTTTCTAATGGTTTTTTTGAACTTTGAGGGAGAGAGGCCGGCATGTTTTTTAAAAAATTTTACAAAATTGGTGGGCTCGTCAAAACCGGTTTCATAGGTCAGTTCTTTGACTGATATATCAGAAACGGCAAGCCTGCGTTTGATTTCCAGGACCAGGAGCTTATCAATAAAGGCTTTGGCAGTCGTGCCGGCAACGGATTTTGAAATCTGGTTTAAATGATTGTAGGAAAGGTTCATCATGTCTGCATAATCTTTTGCATTTCTTGTCTGTGCAGCATGCTGTTCAACCAGGCTCTTGAATCCCATGAATTTTTTAAACCATCCCGGATTTTTCTCCCTGGGAATCATGGTTTTTTTGATCCGCTCCGCCCTGAGCAGCAGCAGGCTCAATAATAACCTGAGCATCTGCTCTTTGCCAAAGGATTCGTGAGACGTATACTCGTTATAGATCTCTTTTACGATCTGACCGAACACCTCGCCCATTCCGCCTTCAGGCTGAATAACCGGCAGTTGAAAATGGTAATTGTATAACCTGGAGAAGGATAGGATATCGGCATGGATCAGGTTTTTAGATAAAAACCCTTCTGTGAACAGGATCAGAAACCCATCAACCTCCGGCTGTATGTCAAAGGCATGAACCTGGCCTTTGGATATAAAGATAAGGCTGTTTTCTTCAAAAGAATACTCCTTAAAATCGATCCTGTGTTTTCCATTTCCCTTGGTAATAAAAAGCAGGATAAAAAATTCAAGCCGGTGCGGCTGATCGATTGAGTGAGACAGGGTTTTATTTCTATTGAAAAGGCTTTGAAGCGGAAAAATCTCAAACTCGATATGATCTTTATTCGGTTTTCGAAATGGTATATTTGGAATCTTTCCCATCCCGGCCACTATAAAAGCAGGCAGGCAGGATCGTCAATTTATATTTTTGCCGCCGGCCCCTTTGTTAAATAACGAGCAGCAGCCAGGTCACTGCGGAAACCATAAAACCGTAAACAAGGAAAATGGGAAAATTTGCTTTTAATAGAAGACCTTCTCTGCCAGCCAGCCCGACCACTGCACAGACCGCTACAATATTATGTATGCAGATCATATTTCCCATGGCTGCGCCGACAACCTGAGCTGCAATGAGAATATCAGGCTTCAAACCAAGAGTCTGTCCCACCCCCCATTGAAATTCAGCCAGCAGGAGGTTGGACACGGTACACGAACCTGTGATGAACGATCCCATTCCCCCTGCAAAGGCCGTGAAAAAAGGCCAGAAAGAGCCTGTCCCCTTAGAAATGGTCCCGGCGACAGCAAGCGGCATGGAGGGATATTGGTTGGGATTCAGCAGACTGTCTTCAACCCCGCTTCCCCTGAAAATGGAAACCATGGAAACGGCAAAAAAAAGTGCCAGTGCCGGATTTTTTATGCTGGCCAGGGATTTTTTCCAGGCATTTTTAGCCTGTTTCAGATTCATCTGGTGCATGAAAATGACCAGCACAGCAACAAAGGTAAAGGGCATGATACCGGGAAGGTAGAGATATGGGATATCAGCGTTCACATGAGCAAATCCCAGGATCTGATCAAACCGGATCACCCGGGCGGAAAGAAAGTCTTTGACCCCCAGTGCGGGCAGACGGGTCAGCACCAGCAACCCTGCGATAATGATATAGGGCATCCATGCACGGACCTGGCTCATCTTTGCTGTCGGCGCTTGATTAGACCGCAGACAATCTGACCCGGCCCAGGATGCGGGCCAGGAATGGTCTGGGGGAAAGGCAAAGGGTTTACGGGGAACGGCTATCTTTTTTCTGGCAGCCCAGCAGGTGATGGCCAGCGCCACCAAAGAGCCGATCAAGGCAGGAAATTCAGGCCCGAAAAAAACAGCCAGTCCGATATAGGGCGCGAGAAAACTAAAAGAGGCCAGCAGGCAGAAACGCCAGGCAGAGAACCCAAGCGACCATGACCTTTCAGGGCTGAAAAATCTTGAAAGCAGACCGCACATCAGTATGGGCAGTATGATCGCAACAGGGATATGGATGATCGACACCCACTGTCCCACTATATTGCAAAAATCAGAATAGCTTGTCACCGCAATCCCTGCCGGGTGTTTCAGCAGTCCCTGCAGGTATTTTAATCCTAAAAAAATCGGCGTGCCCACGGCTGCATACGGCACTGGAATGGTATTGAATACCAGGCAGATCAATGCGGCTGCCAGTGGCGGAAAACCGAGCAGCAACAGCAGGGGCGCTGCCAGGGCAGCCGGTGTACCGAACCCGGCGGCACCTTCAATAAATGCACCAAACAAAAAAGCAATAATCACCATCTGGACCCTGGGATCTGTGCTGATGGATTGAAAACCGCTCTGTATGGTCTCCATCCCCCCGCTTTCACTCAGGGTGTGCAAGAGCAAAATGGCGCCGAAAACAATGATCAGCAGATTAAAGGCCACGATGCAGCCCTGAAAGGTGAGGGCAGCAAGGTACAACCAAGGTGTCTGCCAGACAGAGACTGCCGCCAGCATGGTCCCGGCGTAGGCCGCCGGCATGGCAGTGGTGGCCGGTTTTTGAAATCCCACCATGAGAATCAACGCGATAAATACCGGCAGGCAGGCAGCAAAACAAAGCTGTGACAAGGGCATCAGGTTTCCAATCGTAAGCGTTTCATGCGGTCAACGGGTTCAAAGTGTCTGCCTTGAGCAGGCCAGAAAGACAAAAACGGCAAGGATGACTCCGATAAAAGCTGTTGTGGCGATCCACGCGGTTACCATTCTGATAACAGTGACAGAGGTAAACTGATTTTCAAACATGACACCCTCCCCATGGTTTTCGTGGTCATATTTCTATCTGGTCTGACCAGAGAATATCGATCTTTTTTCTGCCTGTCAAGTTTTTATTGAGTTTTTAAGGGATCGGATGCTATGGTCGGTGAAAATCACCGCACTGACACTTGTTTCTGGTCAGACCAAACCACTTCAGGAGATTGAATGAACAACGTTTTTAAGGAAGTCCACATTGAAAAAGTCTCTGACAAAATCGCAGACCAGGTCACAGCCCTGATTAAAGACGGCAAACTGGTGCCCGGAGACAAGCTGCCCAGCGAGCGGGAACTGGTTAAAATACTCGGCGTTGGCCGATCTTCTTTAAGAGAAGCCCTCAACCGGCTTGAAATTTTAGGGTATGTGGATATTAAAAAACGAAAGGGGATCTATGTCAAATCGATCTGTTCTGCAGTCCAGCTTGATCCCTTAAAAAAAGAGGTCCAGGACAACCTGGATAAAATCATCCAGCTCTATGAGGTCAGGGGGGATATTGAACAGGCCAATGCCTACCATGCAGCGCTGAACAGGAGCGCTGAAAACATAAAAGAGCTTGAAACCTGCCTTCAGACCATGAAGCTGTCCAAAAGTCTTCCCCAATTTACCTGGAAACGGGATCAGGCCTTTCATGGGGCAGTGGCCCGTTCTTCCAGGAACATCTTCAGGATTCACGTCCTGATCAATATCCTTGATTTTTCAAAAGACCTGATCCAGCCGATCATTGAGCAGTTCGGCAATACAGAAGGCAACCTGCCCCTGATCATCAAGCAGCATGAAGATATTGTCAGGGCCATTGCAGACAGGGATCCGGATACGGCCAGCGAAAAGATGAAAATCCATCTGGCCTGGACCAACCAGCAGTTTATCAGCTATTTTCAAAACCAGGCCACCTAGCAGGCAGGCACTATCTGACCTGCGCCCTATTTCGCCAGGCCCACAGGGAAATCACGCCCTTTCATATTCACCTGGGGAACCTGTTCATATCCGAATTGCTGATAGGTAATCTCAGGGACATGCTTATCCACAAAGCCTGCAATTTCGAAAATACTGACCTGACCGTCCCGGTTGCCGAATTCCGTATCTGCCCGTTTAAATGACTGTAAAAGCGCATAGGTAAACACTCCATGGCCTTTGTACCCTTCCATGGCCGGCTGTGTATCTTTGGCCGCCACAATAATGGCCCGTCCCGTGGCCCGGACCAGCCGGTTAATCGCTGTTTTCTCGGCAATCCCTCTTTCAAGCCCCTTGGCCCTGGTAAACGATCCCGAATCGCAGGTGTCCAGCAGGACAAGGCTTTTTCTTGCCGGGACAGAGGCCAGCCATGACTGGATGTGATCCTGGCTGATGCCCTGCTCCTTCACCGATTGCTCATTGCGGTAACGAAAATCATGCGGAATTAAATGATATCTGCCGTCCTGGGTAATCCCGTGTCCGGCCACATAAAAGACAAAGACATCCTGGGTTCCGGCCAGAGCTGCTATCTTCATGAACGCATCACTTAATCCCCGGGCAGTGGCTTTGTCATCAAACACTTTTTCAATATGAATTCTTTCAAATATTGATATGGCATTCGTCTCAAATGCATGGCAGACCGATTCAGCATCAGGCACGGAAAAATTCAGGGC
>CAZLNA010000103.1:0-1204 GCA_964560485.1 uncultured Desulfobacula sp.
CAGGCGAAAAAATCCTTTCCCTGAACCCTGACGCCAGGATCATAGTGGCCAGCGGTTACTCAAACGATCCGGTCATGTCCCGCTTCAGACAGTTCGGGTTTAAAGCGGCTGCCAAAAAACCCTATACGGTTGACGGCATCCGGCATGTTATCTCCAGGGCCATGGCACCACCTGCCTCTTCTTAGTTTTTATATGAAATACCTGTAAGAAAAGGCATGCCATGAATCTAAAAAACTACCTGTCAACACCGCTGGTCATAAAAGACAAATCCATCCCCAAGCGGATTGTTCTGGCGCCCCTGGCCGGTTTAGGACATATTGCCATGCGCCACCTGATCGCTGAGTACGGTGGCTTTGGCCTGCTCTTTACCGGCATGTGTTCTGCCAAAGCCGTTCCGCATGAAAATCCAAAAACAAGTCCGGTCTTTACCTGGCGCAAAGAAGAACTGCCGTATCTGGTCTGCCAGATTTTCGGCGCAGAACCCGATATCATGGCCAGGGCTGCGCAGCGGATAGAAAAGGAAGGGTTTTTCGGTGTGGATCTCAATTTCGGCTGCTCAGTGACCGCGATCTGTAAAAAAGGCTGCGGTGCTGCCCTTCTTAAAGACCCTGACCAGGCAGTGCAGATTATCAGAAAAGTCCGAAATGCTGTGGACCTGCCCCTGTTTGTCAAATACAGAACCGGGTGGAATGAGGACCCTCAACCGGCAGTCGACATGGCCCGCCGGTTTGAAGATGCGGGCGCCGATGCCCTTACTTTTCATCCGCGGGTGGCACCGGACCGGCGAAACCGCCCCCCCCGGTGGGACATTATCGGACTTGTTGCCCGGGCAGTAGAGATCCCGGTGTTCGGCAATGGAAATGTATTCACCCCTGAGGACGGCCGGAAAATGCTGAAACAGACCCGGTGCGAGGGTCTTTCCATCGGCCGGATGGCAGTGGCCAGGCCCTGGCTTTTTTCACAGTTCAGTGAAGCGTTTGAACCGCCCGAAGATATTTTTTACACCTCGGCCGCTCGCCTGACCCGGCTCCTTGAGATCCACTATGAACCGGCCTGCGCGTTAAAATTATTTAAAAAGATATCCCCCTATTTTTGTGCCAGTTTCAAATTCGGTCACACCTTTAACAAACAGCTGATCCGCGCTGAAACACTGGATGACGTCAGAAAAACCCTTGATTTGATCTTTCACCCCCCTCCTCAAACA
>CAZLNA010000103.1:1304-3950 GCA_964560485.1 uncultured Desulfobacula sp.
CGGGGCCTGCATATTCCTGACATCTTGCGGTTGCCGGATTCACCCGGCCAAACCGCGGCAGTGCCGTCACTTTCCTGTTAAATGGCGCTTCAAGGCATTTGATACCACATGCGCCTGGGCGATCAGCCAATCAAAGCCCTAAAATCTCCAGCCCTTCTTCCAGTTCAAAATAGGGTTTAAGATCGTATTTATACCCTGGTACACCAAAATAGATGGACAGGCTTTCGGCAATGATCCGGAGCCCCTCGGCCAGGCGGCTGCTGTCAAGTTCATAATAGGTAATAGAATTCATGCCGCCTTCTTTGCTGGCGCAGACATAGGGTCCTTTTTTAGTTAGAAAATCAGGCAGTGCCGGTGCTTTCAGGTAACGGATGGCAATTTCTTTTGTGCTTTCAGGCGGGTAGCTGACGTTTGAAATAATAACCATTGGGTTCTCCTTGTCGATGCATTTTGGTTTTGGCTGAACGACCGAAATTATGAGCATATCCACCCCAGCCTGTCAATTTTTTTATATTTGAGATTCTCTGCACGCGCTTCAATCCGCTGCAGAATCTGTTACTGGGTCGGTATCTATTGGAAATCAATATTTTCTATAACAATCCGCAAACCAATCAGATAAACCGATTTGACTTGATATCTGTGCAGCTTAAAATATCTGGGAACATTCAAAATAAGGAAACTGCCATGGAAAAACAGATTGACTGCACCGGACTCCAATGCCCGGCACCTGTGCTCAAAACCAAGGAAGTGATTGAACATGAGCCGGTTGAACACATTCATGTAAAGGTCGACAATGACGCAGCAGCAGAAAATGTCAGCCGCTTTCTCGATTATAACGGTTTTGATGTCTCCATGGATTCTGACGGCGCCATTTCCACTGTTTCCGGCCGGAAAAATGCTGACAAGGTTCAAGATCAGAAGCCTCTGCCTGAGGCAGGGCAGCAGGCGCGGACACCGGACAGCAGCAAAATTCTTGTCATGATCACCGCAGCACGCATCGGAAAAGGTGATGATGAACTCGGCGGAAAGCTGATGCTCAATTTTATCAAAACCTTAAAGGAAATGGGAAGCGATCTGTGGCGGGTTGTCTTCCTGAATCACGGGGTCACCCTCTGCACCCGGGGGTCTGCTCATATTGATGCACTCAGAGCCCTTGAAGAAGAAGGCGTAAGCCTGTTGGTCTGCGGTGCATGCCTCGACCACCTGGGACTTCTGGACAAAAAGGAGGTCGGCCAGACCACGAACATGCTGGATATTGTGACCTCAGCCCAGCTCTCTGACAACATCATCAACCTCTGATTGTTCTCCATCAGTTTATCACTGAAAAATAAAAAAAGCCTTGCAGTCGGACATCAGATACTTTAAGGGTTATCTGATGTTGAAGATCAGTGTATACTCCTGACAACATTATTTTATAAAGGTAATGGCTTCCCCCTGCCGGGACAGCTCCCATGATTGTGATTTTGGTTATTGGAGGATAAACCATGTTTCTCAAAAAACAGATCGCCCTTGCAACTGTAATTGTCTTTACACTTTTGTTTTCTTTGTTTATCAGCGCTTCCCAGGTCGCTGCAAAAACCATTAAAATCGGCGCCATTCTTGCGGTTACAGGCCCGGCCTCTTTTCTCGGCGGACCGGAAGTCAGATCGCTGCAGATGCTGGTGGATCAAATCAACCAGAAAGGACTGGCCGGCGGACATACCATAGACCTGATCATCAAGGACAGTGGCGGCAGCCCGGAAAAGGCGGTCTCATTTGCCAAACAATTGATTGAAGAAGAGAGGGTTTTTGCCATCATCGGGCCGTCCACCAGTGGCGAAACCTTTGCCATTAAAAAATTGTGCAACAAATATAAAACCATCCTGATCAGCTGCGGCTCTGCCGAGCTAATCATCAACCCGGTGGCTCCTTTTGTCTTTAAAACAGCGCCCAGTGATTCTCTGGCTGCCAGAAAAATATTTGAAACCATGAATGCCATGGGCATTAAACGGGTCGGGGTCCTCACCGGCAACACCGGTTTTGGAAAGGCGGGTAAAAAACAGATCACATCCATTGCCCCGGAATACGGAATTGAGCTTGTGGAAAGCCAGGTATACGATAAAAAAGCCACTGATCTGAGTGCCATTGTAGCAAAACTCAAAGCAAATGCTAAAATCCAGGCTGTGATCAACTGGTCGATTGTGCCGGCACAGTCCATCATCGCAAAAAACATCCGTCAGGCTGGCTGGGATGTCCCCATTTTTCAGAGCCATGGGTTTGCGAATATCAAATACGTCAAAGCAGCGGGTGCTGCAGCAGAAGGGATTATCTTCCCTGCCAGCCGCCTTATTGTGGCTGAATCTCTTCCAGAGGGGGATAAAAAGAAATTTCTCATGGCCTATAAAACGGAATATGAAACCCGGTTCAAAGAAGATGCATCCACCTTTGGCGGTCACAGTTACGATGCCATGATGATCCTTGCCAAAGCCATTGAAACCGCCGGCACAGACAAATTAAAAGTCAGGGCCGCCATTGAAAATCTAAAAGGCTATTTCGGTACTGCAGGCGAGTTTAATTTCTCAGCACATGACCACAGCGGGTTGAGCATAGATGCCTTTACCATGGTGACGGTTAAAGACGGCCGGTTCGTTCCCCTTAAGTAAACCA
>CAZLNA010000103.1:4050-7079 GCA_964560485.1 uncultured Desulfobacula sp.
TTATCCTCGAATTCTGACACATGGACCACGAACCAGGTTTTACCGCCGCCGGCCACTTTCTTAAACCGCGCATCAAGCCCTTTTTTCTTTAAAATAGTAACATAACGGTCTGCATGAGATTGTTTCAGGTAAGCGGCCACCTGTATGGTAAACGGTTTTTCCCGCTCTTCTGAAACAAGCTGAGCAGGCGCCTCAACCGCTTCCTCCCTGGATAGATGAAAAACCGTGCCTGCGGCAAAATAGATCAAGGCGACACCCACAGCAGTCAGAACTGCGGACTTGAAATAAAAACGGAAGCGGTCATGGGACCGGATATAGGCCATACTGTGCCCAGCCACTGCCATCAGGGCGGTGACTCCTGACAGGCCGGCGGCAACGGCCTGTCTCAGCACTCCGGCAGCCCACCGGACCAGCGCAGCCATATGATGCCCGAGTTCCAGGCGCCTGAAAAAACGGCCGACCCTGCTGTGTAACGGGGCTGGTTCATGCTGGGGCAGCGGCGCCCGGTCCGGAATCACCATCCCGCCAATACCGGAATCATGCAGATCCGGTTCAGCAGGTTCCTGTTCAGCCAGATCTCCCACAACCGCCTGAATCGGTTCTGTATATTCGCTAAACGCCTCTGGATGGTCGAGCATCCTTGTATAGAGCTGTCGAGCGGCAAAATCTCTGCGGCCCAGACCCAGAAAGATATCCGCCAGCATCGCGGTCAATTCACCGGTCATGTCAGACCGGCCGGCCAGGCGGGTGAGAAGATCCTGTTCTGCAGCACTAATCGTGCGCGACCGTTTCAGGCGTTTGACCCAGAGAAGGGCAATATCATCATCACTGGGATTCCTTTTCAGGTATACCAGGATGGCGAGCCGGAAATTATCATTCTCAATCCCGGTATTGAGTGCAAACCGTGCCAGGACGCCGGCCATTCTGGCCGTTATCTTTCCGGCGCCGAACGGCCAGAGCAGGAAGGAATCAAACAACCGGACCGCCCGGGTATAGTTTTTAGCTGCTTTGGCCGTAATTCCGGCCCGCTCCCAGGCTTCCCCTTCCCGGATCAGCCCGGACAATATTTTTTTAGCCGCAACATCAAGGCTGAGACTGATCGCCGTCATGGTCCCCATGGTTAAAATGGCTGCACCGATCACTGGATGCAGTTCAGGCAGGATCCGGCTGACACGGGGCAGCAGATAAAAACAGACCGGCACCGTACCCAGGGCCGCCAGCCAGATGTGGACGGCAATATTTCGCAGTCTCCAGATCACGGGGTTTCCTCCGCACACGGGTGCTGGCCAGATTTCAAGGGCACCTTCATTACCGGACCGGCCGGCTGAACCGCCTCAGGCGGGCTTCCCGGAACAGCCGGTTCCAATGGATCCGGTTCCAGCGTAACCGGCGGGCAGCCAGTGACCTGATCCACGGTCATAAAACGGATATCATCCGGGATGGGAAAATCACGTACCGGTTCCGAACGAAGGGCACCAGACATGAAATCCGCCCAGATGGGTGCGGCTGCTCTGCCTCCGGTGATGCCGTTCCCGTGGACGTCTACCAGGCGCTGTTTCTTGTCAAACCCGGTCCACACAGATGTGCTCAGGGTGGGAGTGAACCCGGTAAACCAGGCATCATTATACGAATCTGTGGTCCCGGTTTTGCCGGCTGCCGGCCGGTCAAACCCCAGTGCCCGGATGGATCGCCCGGATCCGGTATCAATCACGGATTTCATCATATCCACCACCTGATAACAGGTGGCAGGATTCAACACTCTTTTTTCCTGGACAATCTGCTCAAAGATAATCCGGCCGAAAGCATCCTCCACCCGCCAGATCAAAAACGGCTCGTGCCTTACACCAAGCGTGGAAAATACAGAATAGGCAGAGGCCATTTCAAAAGGCGTGACCTCAGAAGTGCCAAGCGCAACGGAAAAGACATCGTTGATCGGGCTTTTGATCCCACAGGCCCTGGCCGTCCGGATCACAGCGCCCGGCCCGGTCTGTTCCACCAGCTGGGCAGCAATGGTATTGACCGATCGGGTCAATGCCTGTTTCAATATCATATCCCCGTGAAAGGTCTTGCCGAAATTGGCCGGTTCCCAGTCTGAAGCGCCTTTAACCGCAATTCTCACCCGCTTGTCGGTCATGACGGTTGCCGGATGAAACCCGAGATCATGGAAGGCCGAATAATATAAAAACGGCTTAAATCCGCTGCCGGGTTGACGCCGGCTGTTCATGGCGCGGTTGAATTCACTGGCATAGTAATCCTTTCCGCCCACCATGGCTTTGACAGCACCGGATCCCGAGTCAATGGCCACCAGTGCGGCCTGAGGATGCATGGCATCTTTATCTGTCAGCCCCATGAGCGTGTCAAGCCGGTCAAGCCCTTTCTGGACCGCCTCCCTGGCCAGGAGCTGGAGCCTGGGATCGAGTGTGGAGTAAACTTTTATGCCGCCGTGGTAGACCACATCCTCTCCATATTGCTTGATCAGACGGTTGATCAGGGCATCAAGAAAATAGCTGCCGGTTCTTGAATCGGAATGGCTCTGTGACAGCACCGGTCTCTCTGCTCTGGCATGCTCAGCTTCCAGTTCAGTGACGAATCCGGTCTGCACCATCCGCTTCAGGACCACATTGCGCCGCTGCAAAGAGCGTTCATAATATCGCAGCGGATTATACCGGGTGGGAGACTTGGGCAGCCCCGCCAGCAGGGCTGCTTCAGACAGGCTGAGTTCAAGTGCGCTTTTACCGAAAAACGTCTGTGCCGCCCTTTCAATTCCCTGAGCACCGGCTCCGAAATGAATCTGGTTGATATAGGCGTGCAGAATCTGCGGTTTCGAGTTTGAGGCTTCAATCTGAAGCGCCACAAGCAACTCTTTAAACTTCCGGGTATAGGTCTGTTCAAAGGTAAAAAACAAGTTCTTGGCCAGTTGCTGGGTAATGGTGGATGCTCCCTGGACCTTTCCCTTGAACAGGGTCAGATAAAGGCCTTTAACGGTCCTGAGCTTATTTATACCGTGATGCTCAAAAAAGCGGTGGTCC
>CAZLNA010000104.1:0-7043 GCA_964560485.1 uncultured Desulfobacula sp.
GTCCAGCATGGCGTTCAAGGGCGGATCATACACACTGATGCCATAACCCAGAAGATGGATACTGCCGAGGCATTCAAAACCCTGGGGAGGGGAACACGAAATTTCCACACCCGGGATCATCTGCATCGATGATGGAAAAGGTCGCTGAAGAAGCGCTTTTACACCATCAATGGTATCGTGGTCAGTCAGAGAAAATACTTTAAGGCCGGCTTTTCTGGCCAGGGGCAGGATCTCTTCAGGCGTAAACGAGCCGTCCGAGGCCGTCGAATGTACATGCAGGTCGATCAAAACAATAGCGTATCACCGGTTAAAGACCCAGCGATTTTTCAAGATCCTCTTCGCGGGTTTTGCATTCAATGCACTGGGTGGTGACGGGTCTGGCTTTCAATCGTTTGATATCAATATCTTCTTCGCAGGCTTCGCAAATTCCGAATGTACCATTGTCAATCCGCATCAATGCTTTTTTAATCTTCTTGATCAGCTTGTGTTCCCGGTCCCGGATCCGGAGTTCAAAACTGCGGTCTGCTTCGTGAGAGGCCCTGTCTGTAGGATCGGCAAAATTCTCTTTGGGCTGGGTCATTCCGGTCACTGTGCTGTCCGCATGAGAAAGCAGCTCATTCAGCCTGTCGTTCAAAAGATTCTTAAAAAATTCCAAATCTTCTTTTTTCATTTTATGTGCCCCTTGCTAATAGTCGCGTATGCAGAATTAAAGTAGAATATAATACCACATCCTTCCGATTTGTAAAGCAAAAAACCCCTTAGCCAGGCATAACTGAGGATACCACCCTACTTGGTTTCTGACAATTTCAGTTTAAATAACTGCTGAGTAACGTTCAGGTACAAGGAGTCGTCCCGATGATCGCCTGTATTTCTCAAAAAGAGGATAGGGTCATGAATCGCCCGGCTTGCGATGGCCTGTGTCATTCTCCGAATGGCTTCAACTTCACTTTCTGACAGGTGCTTGAGGCTGGGCAGGGTTTTTTCAAATTCCATGTCCACGATGGCGGTCATTTTATCATTCAATGCCTTGATAGTCGGAACAACGGCCAGGCTTTCGAGCCATTTTGAGAATTTGACCACGCCCTCGTCGACAAAACGCTGAGCCTTGACCGTCTCCTTGCCCCGCTGTTCAATATTGGATTCAACGATATTCTTAAGATCATCAATATCATAGACATAGGCGTTTGAAATATCATTGATCGCCGGATCAATATCCCTTGGCACCGCAATATCAATGAAAAAAAGCGTCTGGTGGTGCCGCTTTTTCATGATCTTTCTGACATGATCGCGTGTGAGGACATAATCTGTTGCGCCTGTGGAACTGATGATAATATCCACCTGCGTCAGGGCCTCATGGCGTTCTTCATACCTGACGGCCTGACCATTGAATTTCTGGGCCAGGGCAACCGCATTCTTAAACGTCCGGTTTGCGACCAGAATATTTTTAACCCGGTTGGCCATCAGGTGTTCCACTGCCAGTTCAGCCATCTCACCTGCCCCCAGAAGCATGACACTTTTTTCAGACAGGTCGGAAAAAATCTTGTTGGCCAATTCAATGGCGGCATAACTGATTGAAACCGCGTTGTCTCCGATGCCGGTCTCCTTTCGGACCCGTTTGGCCACACTGAACGCCTTGTGCATCATCCGGTTGAGCAGAACCCCCGAAGCCTTGCAGCCGACAGCCGTGCGATAAGCCTGTTTGACCTGGCCGAGAATCTGCGGCTCGCCGACCACCATGGAATCAAGACTCGCAGCAACCCGGAAGAGATGGGCGACAGCATCTTCGCCTTTGTACACGTAAAGGGCCTCTTTGAATTGATCTACCCCCAGATTCTTGTGATCTGCAATAAATGCGATCATCTCTTCCACCTGATCTGAATCATCATGTGGAATATAGAGTATTTCTGTCCGGTTACAGGTTGAGAAGACCATGCTTTCCCGGATAGCCGGCCTGAGCTTAAAAGCCTCCAGGGCAGAGAGGATTTCGTCCTCAGTAAACGAAAGCCGTTCTCGAAGTTCTACAGGAGCGGTCTTGTGATTGGCCCCGATGAGTACGATATCTGGCATAATTTGGCTTACCTGGTGAATTCCTGGTGATGACCGCCCAGCAGCATGTTCACCCCTAAAAACGTAAAAATGATAATAAAGAATCCCACAATGGTCATGATGGCGGATTTCCGGCCGCGCCATCCTGAATTAAACCGAAGATGAAGCAAAATGGCATAGGCGAGCCAGGTCCCCACTGAAAAAACCTCTTTTGGGTCCCAGCTCCAGAAACGGCCCCAGATCGTTTTGGCATACACAAACCCGGTCACAAGACCAATGGTCAACAGCGCAAAACCTGTTGTCAGACACGTATAACCCACACTGTCAAGAAAATCGAGGGATGGAAGGCGCTTGAAAAAAAAGCCCGGCGTTTTGGTTTTAATGGCTTTTTCCTGCAGCAGGTAAAGAATTCCGGCACCACAGGCCAGGCCCAGCGCAGCATCTCCGGCAAAAACCAGGGCGATATGCGAATAGAACCACAATCCGGTCAGGGTCTCATTCCGTGTCACCTGTGTCTCGGGCAGCACCCATACAACGAGCATAATGCCGGACAGCAGAACAGAGGCAAACAGGCCGAGAATCTTAAGATCAAGCCGGTATTGAATAAAAAGAAACATGCAGCCGATGGCGAATGCGGACATGGAAAGACTCTGCGAGAGCCCCTGAACCGGCAGGTGCCCCAGGCGGACAGTATGGATCACCATACTTGCCAGATGACAGACAACAGCAAGGGTTGTCAGGCCCAGGGCAGTTTTCTGATGCGCTTCTTTCTGTTTAAACAGGTAGAGCAGATATCCGGCCATACCTGAAAAATATAAAATGGTTGATGCCTGCAAAAGCATCTCAGCATTTTCAAAGGTCATTTGCCGCTCCTTTGGGAAACCAGTTCCTTGTAGATATATCCCTTGCCCAGTACGTCTGCCAGCAACCTGTCAATCCGGTCGGTATCCTCCGCTGCCACCATATCCATTAATCCGGCATCAAGCAGGGCATAATACGTTGTTTTGTGGTCATCAGGCGCATGTCCCTGTGCCAGCAGCTTTTTTCTTATTCCACCCATCAGGCAGAGCAGTTTCTCAATGCCCGGCCCCATATTCTCTTCAAGATCTCTGCGGATCTTTCTGGCCAGGGCAGGACTTTTGCCGCAGGTGGATACAGCAAGGATCAGATCTCCTTTGTGCATCACAGAGGGAAGGATAAAATCGCCGTGGTCATCCCCATCTGAAGAATTACACAACATCCCTTTTTCCTCTGCCTCCTGCCTGATCACAAGATTCAGCGCCGGGTCGCTGGTGGCTGCAAACACTAGAAATGCCGCGGAAAGATCATCTGGCTCAAACGCTTTGGGGACTAATGAAATGCCATCGAAAGCATCATTCAGATCATTGAACCGTTCTGAAAATTCAGGACTGATGACGTTTACCCGAGCCCCGCAGGAAGCAAGGGTTTTGGCCTTTCTGGCCCCCACTTCCCCGCCGCCGACAACCAGGCAGAGCCGATCCTTGATATCAAGCAGTACAGGGTAAAATCTCATTGTGTTCATCCGGCAAAATCCTTGTGTGCATAAATGAATTAATATATATTGCTAAAGGTTTTTTTTCAATATCTAAGCAGGACGACCCATGATTATCGATACGCATATCCATATCTTTCACGAACCGGTCAAGCAGGAAAGAAACTGCTTTTTTGACAGCGAACCCGAGTTCAAGCTCCTTTACGATTCACCCGGATCATCTATCTGCAATATATCGGACGTGATTGAGGCGATGGACAAATATCAGGTGGACACCAGCATCGTCTGCGGATTTCCGTGGCGCACGCCTGATATTGCCAGATCCAATAATGATGCCATCATTGACGCGGTTCAATCCCATCCAGGACGGATAAAAGGGCTGGCCTGTTTTGATGCATCCTGGAACGGTGCGGCCGGCGAACTGGAACGATGCCTTGATGCAGGCCTCTCCGGTGCGGGCGAACTGGCATTTTATCTTTCAGGCATTGATTCAGCTGCCCTGGACCAGTTGTCACCGGTCATGGCCGTACTAAAAGAAAATGGCAACCTGCCGTGTATGATCCATACCAATGAGCCGGTGGGGCACACCTATCCCGGTAAAACCCCGGTAACACTTGAACAGATTTATGCCCTGGCCAGTCGATTTAATGAGAACCGGATCATCCTGGCCCACTGGGGCGGCGGCCTGTTTTTTTACAATATCATGAAAAAAGAGGCCAAAGAGGTCCTGAGCAATATCTGGTTTGATACGGCAGCATCGCCATTCCTCTATGATCCGGCTATTTACGATCTGGCTGCCGGCGCCGGGGTTATCGACAAGATTCTGTTCGGCACTGATTTCCCGCTGCTGCCGCCGGCGCGCTATTATAAAGACCTGGATCAGTCCGGCCTCAATAAGGCGCAAAAGGCAAAAGTGCTGGGTGAGAATGCGGCCCGGCTTTTCGGCATCCAGGAGAGTGCATCATGAGCCCTTTACAGCCCGACTGTGCCAGATGCCCGTTTAAAGCGGCGGACCGGCTGTGCAGAACCCCGGATGGAAAAGCACCTGAAGGGTGTCCGACCAGAGAAGAACCTGATCTTGCCGCCAAAAGCCTCGAGACCTATACCAGCCAGGCAGAAACAGGTGAATTTGCCAGGCAGGCCGCAATCCAGGAGGCGGCCGGATATCAGCATAAGCAGAGAGGATATCAGCATGTCCGGGCAGCAAAAACCAGAATTGAAGAAATCATGGAGTTTTCCGACCGTATGGGCTATAAGCGGCTGGGCCTTGCCTTCTGCCTTGGTTTGAGAAAAGAGGCCCGGGTGGTGGCAGAGATTTTCCTGTCAAACGGCTTTGACCTGGCATCTGCCATCTGCAAGGCCGGCCAGATTCCCAAATCCCGGATCAATGTCGACCCCGGGGACCAGATTGTCCCGGGAGAAGCGGAAACCATGTGCAATCCCGTCCTCCAGGCCATGCTGCTGAACCGGGCCCAGGTTGATTTCAATATCCTGCTCGGCCTTTGTGTGGGGCATGACTCTCTTTTTTTCCAGCATGCTCAGGCGCCGTGCACGATACTGGCGGTAAAAGACCGGCTGCTGGGCCACAACCCGCTGGCATGCATTTACACGGCTGACTCCTATTACCGGAGTCTGAAATAATTAATGAACTGCCTTGTCGTAAGCGCCCACCCCCTGGAAGACAGCCTCTGCGCTCACCTGTCCGCTGCTGCCTGCGACACCCTGGCACACGCAGGCCACACCATTGTAACGGAAAACCTCTACCAAAACCGGTTTGAGCCGGCACTGACCGCCACCGAACGGACGACCTACTACAACGGCCCGTATGACAGCCGCGCTGTAAAAGAAGAAACAGAGCGCCTCCTGGCAGCTGATTCGCTTATCCTGGTCTTTCCCACCTGGTGGTTCGGATTTCCAGCCATCCTGAAAGGATGGTTTGACCGGGTGTGGGCTCCCGGGCTGGCTTATGATCATGCACCGGACCTCGGGCCGATCCGGCCCCGGCTTGGCCATCTAAAGCACGTTCTGGCCGTCACCACCCTTGGCGCTCCCTGGTGGGTGGACTGCCTGGTGATGCAGCAGCCGGTAAGAAAAACCCTTAAAATAGCGCTCTTAAAGACCTGCGCACCCCAGTGCAGATTTAAAATGCTCTCTTTGTACAAAAGCGAGGCATGCCCCGCAAAAAAAATAGACCGTTTCACCCGGCAGATCTCAGGCATCCTTGAAAAATGGTAATCGCCATCCCTACCCCGTCATCTGATCGGGGCGAACATTCCCTGCCTTGACAAACAAAGGCGCGCCACGTATGAATAAAGAAAAACCCGAGACCTGCCTGAAAGGAGAACCTTGATGTCCGATCACACCCCGCGGCTCCTGGATGCGATGGATGCATTTGAGGACGGCATCTACATCGTCAGCGAAGATTATACCGTTGAATACATGAATAAATTCATGAAAGACCTGTTCGGTGACGGGGTGGGCAAAAAGTGTTACACCGTATTGAATAATGCCGACCATCCCTGCCCGTGGTGCCGGCACAAGGAAATATTTCAAAAGAACCAGACCTATAAAAGCCAGGTGCACATTGAGGCGGTGGAAAAAATATTCTACCTGTCTGAAATGCCGGTGATGAACCAGGACGGCACAAAATCAAAACTGTCGGTTTACCGGGATATCACCCATACTGTCCAGCAGGCGAAACGGTTTGAATCCTCAAAAGAAAGCTATCAGCGCCTGTTCAATCATGTGGGATGCGGGGTTTTTATCAGCAGCAAAAGGGGACGGTTTCTCGACGTCAACCCGGCCATGCTGGAAATGCTCGGTTATAAAAACAAGGAAGAATTTCTAAAGCTTGACCTGGCTAAGGATGTCTATCTGACCCCGGATGACCGCAGAAAATATATGGCCATTATTGAAAAGGACGGCCATGTGGTGGATTACGAAGTCAAGTGGCGGCGCAGGGACGGGAATATCCTTCACCTTTTGATCACCAGCAATGTCCGGTATGATATCAAGGGAAATATCCTCGGGTATGAGGGCATCATCATGGACCAGACCCGGCGGAAAAAGCAGGAGAGCCAGATCAAGGAAGCCCATGACTTCCTGGATAAAATCATCTCCTGCTCCCCCAATGCCATCATGGCCATGGATATGGACGGTAAAATCAAATTATGGAACCAGACGTCTGAGGAAATATTCGGCCTGCCGGCTGAAAAAGTGGTGGGCCGCATGAGTGTTCAGCAGATTTTTTCCAGAAAAGGGGCCATCACTGTCACAGACATGATGCGCGACGAACGGTACGGTGGAAAAGGGCGGCTGAATACCTTTTCCCTGACCTTCACCCGGGAGGACGGGGAGCTTGTGGAAGGAAACCTTTCTGCTGCCATATTATATGGTGACAATGGAGAGGAACTCGCGTCTGTGGCGATCTTTGCCGATCTCAGGGAACGGCTGCATGTGGAACGGGAACTGGCCAGTGCCCGCC
>CAZLNA010000105.1:0-7023 GCA_964560485.1 uncultured Desulfobacula sp.
GGTTTTGGCCTGAAAAAAGAAAGATCCCGGCATTATTTTTTCAATTTTTCAATATTATCCCTGGCAAAGGTGATGGACGGATCGATTTTCAGGGCCATTTCATAATATTCGATGGCGAGTGCGGTTTCACCAAGCTCCCTGTAATTGGAACCGATATTGGCATAGTTGATGGCCTCGGACGGATCCACAGACAGGGCGTTTTCAAAACAGGCAATGGCATCCTGGTGCTGTTTAAGCATGAAGTGACAGACCCCCATGGTATTGTAAAGGTCAGGGCGCTGTGCATCAATGGCAAGGCCTTTTTCACAGGTCGAAATCGATCTTGAATAGTCCCCCAGGTCTTTCAGACAGGCACCCGTGTGCGAATAAATATCCACCTGGTTAAGATATTCGGGTTCCCGTTCAATGGCTGTTTCAAATGCAGTGAGAGCAGCGGTCAGATCCTGCATGGCATGGTGCATCAGCCCCTTGTAGAAACTGGTATAGTATTTTCCCGGCAGGGCAAGTTCAAGGCTGTCCAGTTTCTCCAGGGCCATTGGCGGCGCAAATTGTTCTGTGATGAACCGGGCGGAAAACATGCCAACGCTGGCATCCACCGCACGCTCCCTGAAGTGGGCACCGGGTATGATGGTGTAAAAGGCCGGCACATCCAGCTGTGCGTGTCTCGTTTCAATGGTATAGGCATTCAGGTTAATCGATTTGAGTGCAGAAAGCAGGTTCTCCACCTCGATTCTGATATTCTGGTCTGACAGATCGGGCAGGTCCTGGGCATTGATCATCCGGCCGGGGTGGGTGATGAATCGCGCATCGTTGATATCGGTAAATTTGGGCAGGCCGGATGCCACATAGTTTGATCCGGAGTTGAAGTCACCGGCCAGTTGGGCTGTCTCGGTCAGGGCACGGCTCATGGCCTTTTCAGGGTCAGGGGATGTGCCGGCTGTCCAGACGATTTCGCTGCTTTCAGGGAAAGTGGACGGATCCCACGCAAGAATGGCAATGGTGGAGATGCCGGTGTCCAGAGAAAAGTCAGAGGCATAAATTTCAATGCCCTGATCCCTGTATTTCTGCAGAAGTTCTTTGACCAGAGGATCGGTAAACGAGTCGAGCCGGATGCCCGGGACATCTTTGTGCTGATGACTGACCAGGGAGCAGGTGTGCCGCTCCACCAGTTCGCAGATGCCCTGACTTAAGGCTTCCTCGTTACAGTTTCCAGCGCTTGGCCCGTTGAATTCATTGATCATGTAAAACCAGTCAAACGGAATGAGGGCGTTTTTACCGGCAGTCAAGTCATAACCCTGGGCCCATTTCAGGGGCAGTGCATCAAAAACCGGTTTGACCTGGCAGGCGTCTCTGGGGTCATCATGGACCGACTGGATGATCCGGTCGTAATCAAAAGCCTGAGTGCCAAGTGCAGCCGGGGTAGAGACCCTGAAATTGGATTTATCCTGGACAAAGGAAAAAAAGCTGAACCGTTCTGCAAGCTCCATGACGGCACTGGCCTCGGATTGATCCGGTGTGCCGCCCTTGCCCATCTGTTTGCGGGTGCCGGTGACCCTCTGGGCATCAGCACCGCATTCGCTGAAAAAAACCGGTATGTCAAGACGGCCATTGTCAATCCGCCGGGTGCGGTTGAGTATGTCAAGTTCAAGGCCGGCGGTTTTCTCTTTGAATTGTTGAACGGTCTGGGCCGGTGACATGATTTTATCCTGGTCAAAGGTATATCCTTTGAACGCATCCTTGAGTTCCAGTATGGGTTTCATTATTTTCTGATCCGGGTTACGGGTTAATCACCATTAAACGTGTAGCAATTACACGGTTTGCAGACAAAATGCAATGCTGATAAATCCTTGAATCATACCACATTGTAGCAGGGTGTGCAAAAAAATGTTTGCATATGAATAAATTTTCACATGTTTTACACCCATTTATACTGGTCCGGAAAAATGGGCAACCCCTTTTCCTGATTGATAATTCAGGATGATCTATCAGAAAAAATACTACAAGGGAATCAGAATATATCTGATTTACAAGCTATCTTTATTGTGCCATTTTTGGTACAGTCTCGGCAAAGGCAGATGTAAAACCCTGGAATTATTTTGCCTGAGGAAAAAGGGATGAAAATAAAAACGCGTCTGATGGCTCTGTCGATTCTCTGGTTTTTTTTAATGCCAATGGCCGGAACCGGTGCAGGTGAACTCAAATTCACCACCCAGGAATTTGCACCGTTCACCTATACGGAAAAAGGTCAGGCAGCAGGTCCGGGGGCTGAAGTGATCCGCCTGGTCTGCCAGCAGATGAAAACCGGTTGCAAGATCCGCGTCTATCCCTGGACCCGGGCCCAGAAATGTGTTGAAGAGGGGCGTGCCAATGCCATGTTCCTGATTGGCAAGAATCCGGAACGGGAAAACTGGCTCTGGTTTTCACACCCGGTCCTGGTGACGGAATACGGTTTTTTTGTTTCTGCGGACGACCCGCTTGAATTCAGGAAGACGAGCGACATAAAGGGGTATTCAGTGGCGGTTTATGGTCCGTCCAACACCTCACGGTCTCTTGAAAAAATCAGGGCAGAGATTGGTGAGATCCATATTGACATGACACCGAATGATGAACCTGTGTTTATCAAACTGATGAACAGGCGGGTGGAAGCCGCATATTCCAACAAGGATGTGGGGCTGGCCCTGATCAAAAAACACGGGCTTGACCGGATCCGGTATGCAGGCCGGCACAAACAACTGAAATATTATATCGGCTTTTCAAAGGAAAGTACGCCAAAAGCCGTTGTGGATAAATTTAATGCAGCATTTGCAGAACTGCACCAGCAGGGAAGGATTGAGAAGATTCTGTCCCATTACGGCATGCAGACTGCCCCGCTCAAATAGACTCGATAAGGACGAGATAAAAATAATAAAATTATGACCACATTAATCAAACCCATCAAAGCAAAACGAATATCTGACCAGGTTTTTGACCAGATTAAAGATCTTATTTCACGCGGGGAATTAAAACCCGGCACCCGGCTGATGCCTGAACGGGAATTATGCCAGGCCATGGATGTCAGCCGGACAGTTGTAAGAGAAGCGCTTCAGCGTTTGACAGCCATGGGCCTGCTGGTTCAGCAGCAGGGCCGGGGAACCTTTGTCCAGGACCAGGATCAGATTCAGCACAGCCGGCTCTCAGATGCCATGGATGCATATGACGCCTCTCTGACAGATCTTCTGGAAATCCGGCTGGGCTTTGAATGCAATGCCGTCTATCTGGCAGCCAAAAGGGCGAGTGAAAAAGATGTGCAGGCCCTGGCAAAAAGTATTGAGAAAATGGAGTCAGAAGCACTCAACCGCCGGTTTGATACCTCGGCAGATATTGCCTTTCACAAGGCGGTGGCGGTTGCTGCCAAGAACCCGCTGCATGCATTCATCGACAATACCTTTAACAGCCACATGTTTGACGGTATCTACGGAAACGTTGAATGGCTCTACCGGACGCCGGGAAGCATCCCCACAGTGCTTGAGCAGCACAAAGCCGTGTTTGAATCCATCCGGAAGGGACAGCCGGACAAGGCATTGTCTGCCATGAGACGCCATATCAAATATGTACTTCAGCTGGTCTCGGGCCAGCGGCTGTAGAAGGCCTGCCGGAAAGGCCATTCAAATCTGATACCGCCATGGTTCAAGGCGGATAAAAATTCACTCCCCGGCATATAACCCAATATGCCGGGGATGCCTTTTTTGCCTGCCGCTGGAACGGCTGATTTCCTGCTGCCGGCTCCTCAGTGTTTCAGTCGGCAGTTCAGATCCCAGATCTTCAGGCATGGGTTTCCCCGCTTATAGAGTCCCTCTCAAAAAATAGAATTTGGCCGGAGTTCAAGGATGGGGAGAAATTAAACCGGAGGAATATATTTTATATTTCGAGGATTTTATTTTTCACCAGACCCGATGGATAAGTATTGGGAAATACGGTCAAAGGACTTTTTTGAGAGGGACTCTAAAAGACGAGGGCATAGACCTGCCCTTTGCCCTTCCATATATCTGTCCGGCAGCCCTTGATGGTATTGCTGAAACTGCTGCCGTCCGCCAGTTCGAAGGCCAGGTGATGGGTATCCATGATAAAAAGAGAGCAGGTCCGGTCCCCTTTTTTGTAAAAAAGGTAGGCGGTCCGGCATTTCCCCACCTTGCACAGCCGTCCGCCCATCAGGATAAACCCCTCTTTTTCAAGGTCCGGAAGAATCACTTTAAAATTGAGCTCTCTGCTGAGCATGACCAGGGCATCGGTCATCTGCGCGGCTGAAAAGGTCTGGTAGGTATTACCGTCCAGGTGCCTTGAAACCGCTGCCACGCTCAGGTCATGAAAGCTGCGGTATTGATAGGGCCGGCCGGCCAGATAGGCGCTGAAGGCCAGAACAATGATCAGGGCGGCAGCAACAGGGCCGATAAGCGTGCGGTAGGTTTTGGGCGGCTCTTCAAACAGGGCATGGTCAATGGAAATATCCACCTGCTTTTCCAGCCCGTCCGGCATCCGGACCGGAGCGAGGGCTGATGCCATGGCCGCTTCCATGGCCTGGTCGACCTCATAAAGGCGTCTGCAGGCATAACAATCCTTCCTGTGCGCCATGGCAGCCCCTGCATCCTGGAATCTCTCCTCTGGAGGGGCTGACAGCCAGGCTTCAAAATCCTTGCAAATCATTTTCGTACGCGGGTTTTTGTCTGGTTAAAGTCAATGTTTAAAATATTGTCACTGGAAAGCGCCTGTTTGACAAGAATGGTTTTCAAGCCCTCCCGGGCCCGCGTCAGGCGGGACATCACGGTTCCAATGGGGATATCCAGGGTCTGGGCAATTTCTTTGTAAAGCAGATCGTTCATGTAATAGAGTGTCAGGATTTCCTTGTACTTATCCGGCAGCTGGTCCAGGGCATCCAGTACTGCCTGACGGCCTGAAACCCTGGAAAGGATGTGCTCGGCATCGTCCTGGGCCAGACTTGATTTTAAAAACTCAACATAGTCTGCCTCAGACAGTTTTTTCTGGGCTTTGTTCTTGTGATATGATTTTAAAAAATTATTGCGCAGGATCTTCAGCAGCCAGGGCTTGCATTTGCTTTTGTCGCGCAGCTGATGGAACTTGTGAAAGGCCATCATATAGGTTTCCTGCACAATATCCTCTGCATCAAATACATTGCCGCAGTATTTGAGGGCCACATTGTACAACAGTTTCATGTGCGGATACGCATGCTGCTTGAACTCTTTCCTGAGCGCATCTTTTTTAAAGATCATCTAAATCATATCCTGACCTGCCTCCTTTTTTTAAAATAATCAGGTTATGGCTCAAATCAATCATTATAAAGCGCTAACTTTAAAATATCTTTTACAATAAGACAGTCTCAAGACGGGTTTTATTCCGGACCGGCTGAATTATTAGGGGGTTCCAGGTGAACCATGACGTCAATAATTTTCGGATATGTAGTCATGAGAACGGTTTTGACATCTTCAGAGATCTGATGGCCTTCCTTCACAGTGAGCTGGCCGTCCACCTCAAGGTGGAGATCAATATAGATATAACTGGCCATCTTCCGGGTCCTCAGCTTGTGCACGCCCATTACATGGTCCTGCGCCTTGATGACCGCCTCAATTGAAGCGGTCTGTTCTTTTGAGATCCCGGTATCGAGAAGGTCGCTGATATTGCTGAACAGTATGGAAATTCCCACTTTGATGATAAACACGGAAACAAGAATCGCGCCCACTGCATCGAGAAAACTTAAGCGCGGGTCAATCAGAGAGGCGGTTACCGCCACCAGGACCGGAACAGAGCTCAAGGCATCGGTCCGGTGATGCCAGGCATTGGCTTTTAAGGATGAGGAATGGGTTTCAACCCCCACCTTGAACGTGACTTTGAACAGGATTTCCTTGACAATAATGGAGAGGATCGGGCCGAGCAGCACGACCGGGCTGAGCCTGACAGGCTCGCTTTCCATTAAAGAGAGCACACCGTCATAGCCGATGGCGAAGGCGGCAAAGATCAGGATCAGGCCGATGACAATGGTGACCAGGGATTCAATTTTCTGGTGGCCGAAAGGGTGGTCCTCGTCAGGCGGTGCTGTCCAGTATTTGACCCCGAAAAGGATGATCAGGTCGGAGGAAGTGTCTGAAAAACTGTGCAGGGCATCGGCAATGACCGCCTGGCTGTTGCCGAAAAAACCGATCACAAGCTTGACCACGGAGAGCAGGATGTTGGCCACCAGGCCGGCCAGGGTGATCTGTTCGATTTTTTTTCGCTTATTCATTCAAGAATGTTTTTGAGATAGCTTCTAAATGATGTCAAATTCATCACTGTAAAACCCGACCTCCTCACCGGAATCAAGCTTTACACGATATCCCCGGGTATACTCGTCCGGGCCGAGCACCACGCCGGTCTCATTGCTGTATTCCCATGTCCAGTTGCGCCCTTGTCCCGTGATTCTGACCCGTTCACCGGTGTAGCGGCAGGATGCCTGCTTTTTTTCGTGGTTCATTATACTTTAGCTCCTTATCACCATCTTAAATAATCCTTTGTATCAAACCATATATGCTGCAGGCAAAGCAATTTTAATCATTAAAGGGATGTGTAATATGTATGGGGTCGGACCATGCTAACTATTTGAAATAGTATCAGATTGTTTCCAATAAAGGGTGTTTTTAGGGCCTATATCGTCCTTTTGGGCATCAAAAAACGTATTATAGCCTGCAAGGTCCTCCCTTAGAACAAATTGATCTTCTTTACCGTCAGCGTCTATTTTCCGGCCGATCGCTCTGAAGGATAATCTCTCCTTAATCTGCGATACAAAGCGCTCGTCCCCCACGGCCAGGCTCTGGCTCCATTTGTCATTGCGTTTGTTTGCAGGGGCGGCCAGGGTTTTTTCCACAAGCAGGCCGTGCATGAAGGCAAATGCCTTATAGGTATCATACCCGCACAGCTTAGCAAGCCTGTCATGAGCAATGATCACACACTTGCGCTTCGGGCTCTGGATCTCGTTATATCCGCAGAACGGCCATTGCC
>CAZLNA010000106.1:0-6976 GCA_964560485.1 uncultured Desulfobacula sp.
TGCCTGGGGGTGGTGGTCTGTACCGTTCTTGCACGGGCGGGTGCAAGGTTTTTTACCCACAGACTAAAGGCGGTATCTGATGAGGCCCTTTACCATAATTCAAACCGATTTATGGCGCTGGCAGACCAGTATTTCACCAGGTATTCAAAAGATGTTAAAAAAGACCTGAATGCAGCGGGAAGTGAGCTGCGTCAAACGGTGGAACCGGTCAGGCAGTCTCTTGATCGATATGAAACAAAGCTCGGGATGATGGAAAAGGACCGGGAGAAAGCGTTTGGCTCAATCACTGAAAGGCTGCGTGAAATTGGCGAGACGCAGATGCTGCTTCAGATGGAGACCGGCAACCTTGTAAAAGCGCTGCGGGTGCCGCATGTGAGGGGGCGGTGGGGAGAGATGACCCTGAAACGGGTTGCCAGCCTGGCCGGGATGTCGGAATACTGTGATTTTGAAACCCAGAAAGCCCTTGGAAGCGGCAAAGGGTCGCTTCGGCCGGATATGACTGTCACACTGCCGGGCAACCGGCAGATTGTGATTGATGCCAAGGTGCCGTTGATGGCCTATCTTGATGCGCTTGAAGCACGGGATGAGATAGAACGGAACGAACGGATGAAAGATCACGGCCGTCAGGTTAAAAAACATATATCAGATCTGTCATCCAAACAGTATTTTGCCAGCCTTCAGCCGTCACCGGAGTTTACGGTTCTTTTTATTCCGGGTGAAAATTTTTTCTCTGCAGCACTGACTGTCTACCCTGATTTAATTGAACAGGGAATCGATAAAGGTGTGGTCCTGGCAACACCCACAACGCTGATTGCCCTTTTAAAAGCCGTGGCCTATTCCTGGCAGCAGCAGGCAGGTTATGAAAACGCCCGGGAGATCCAGATGGTGGGAAAAGAACTTTTTTCCCGGCTGCGCAGTATGGCCGGCAATATTAATCAGCTCGGAAAAGAGATTGAGCAGGCTGTGGCAGCCTATAACCGGACTGTGGGGGCAATGGAGTCCCGTGTCATGTCTTCAGCCCGTAAGCTTGGTGCGTTGGAACTGTCGTCACAGTCACTGGAAACGCTGCAACCAGTGGATGAATTTAAATCAAGCCCCAAGGAATTTTTAAAATCGACCCATGACGAAGAATAATCCCATTGTCCGAAAAACGATTGTTTTACTGGTGGCCTGCCTGATTTTGTGTCTGGCCGGATGTTTTCCAGGGAAAAAAGAAGAAATCACGCGATTTAATGCATTGAAAAAATTGCGCGTGCGATCCTATCCGCTGTTTACGGATGCATTTGATTTTGAGGATGTTGAAACTGCCCTGGATTACAGCCTGGCATATTTTAAAAAGGTCCCCCTTGATCGAAAATATTACTTCGGCAGAGAAATTTTTTCTGCAGCACATATGATCCGATCCCTGGAAACCTTGAAGCTGTTCCTGGCTTCAAACCCTTCTTTAAAAGCATTGAACAGGTTCATAAAAGACCGGTATATCGTATATGAGGCCAGAGGCAATAGCGAGGGCAAAGTGCTTTTTACAGGATATTTTGAGCCGACATATGAAGGGGATCTGGTCCGGTCTGATGCCTATGCCTTTCCGCTGTATTCCATCCCAGAGGATCTGATGACGATCAATCTTTCTGATTTCAGCCCGGACTACAAGGACCATCCACGCCTGAAGGCCAGGGTTGATGAAATGTCCCGCAGGATAATGCCCTATTATTCAAGAGAACAGATCAATTCGATTGACGCATTTCATCAGCGGGCACAACCGGTCTGCTGGCTTAAAAGCCGTGTGGATCGGTTCTTTCTTGAAATTCAGGGATCGGGACGTATCCGCCTTCCCTCTGGAGGGCAGATGCGGGTGCATTATGCATCAAGCAATGGCAATGCCTACCGCTCAGTGGGTCGCTACCTGATCAGAAAGGGGGAGATATTAAAGGAAAACATGTCCATGCAGGCCATTCGAAAATGGCTGGAAGAGAATCCGGAGCGCATGGATGAGGTCTTGAACCATAACCAGAGTTTTGTTTTCTTTAAACAGGAGAGTGATGGTCCTTTGGGAAGTCTGGGGGTAAAAGTGACGCCCCGGCGCTCTATTGCAACCGATGCAAGGCTTTTCCCTAAAGGCGCGCTCTGTTTTATTCAGACCCGTCTGCCCGGGCCGGACGCTTCTGCTGCCCTGGATCAATGGCCGGAGCGAGCCTTGTTTGTCATGAACCAGGACACAGGTGGCGCGATTAAAGGTGGGGCCCGCGCAGACCTCTTCTGTGGCAATGGAGAATGGGCCGAGTTTACGGCCGGACATAAAAATGTTTACGGGCAGATGTTTTTTCTTGTGCTTTCCCTGGATCAGTGATCGGGTGTAAAACTTAGATCCAGACAGCATCCTGGGGATCAAATGTCATGGTGACAGAGCTTCCGGGCAGCAGGCCCAGTTGGCTGACGTGTTCACTGGAGAGACTGAGTTCAAAGTTGAGTTCGCAAATGGCAATGGTGATCATGACAAGCCCGTGCTGATGGTCCAGGTGCATGGAAAGAACCTGGCCTGACAGGGCATTGCTCTCATTGCTGCAGGCTGATCCTTCAGGAAGCAGAAGGGTTTTTTCTTTTTTTAGAAGTGCCATCTGCTGGCCTTCATCAGGGGCGCCCAGTCTTATGATTCTTCCGTCCGCAAGTTTTTTGGTCACCTGATGGTCGTTTTCAGACAGAAAGGGGCCGGGAATGATGTTCTCGTCGCCCGTGGCAAAAACACTGCCGTTGAGAAGGGAGAGCTGTCGCTCACTGGCTGAGAAAAGCCACTGCCGGTCATGACTGGCTATCACCAGAGTGGTTCCCCAGTCATTTCTGGCCTTGAGCGAGGCCTGTCGAATCCGGCCCGCGCTTTCAACATCAACACTGGCCACCGGCTCATCGAGCAGGAGCACTTCCGGTTTCAGGATGAGGCGGGCAGCCATGGCCACGCGCTGGGCTTCTCCACCGGATAATTCATGGGGCATCCGCTGTGCGAACCGCTCAAAATCAAGCCCGACTGCTTCAAGTGACTCACGGATGCGTTTTTTTATCTGACGTGTGTCTCTACGGATTCTCAGTCCGTAAGCGATATTTTCAAACACGCTTCTTTTGAGCAGGAACGGAGTCTGGGTCAGCAGCGTGACCCTTGAACGCACTGCCTGGGAAAAGGGCTGCTCAGGTTTTGACTTGTAAAAAACGGTTCCGTGACTTGGTTTGAAAGCAAAGGCTAACAGTTTTAGCAATGTGCTTTTCCCACTGCCATTGGGGCCGGCAAGTCCGGTGATGGACCCGGCTTTGAAATCAAGCGCTTGAATATCAAGCACCTTTTTTTTGCCGTAATAGTGCTGGATGCTGTTCAGGCGGTATATCAGGTTTTCACGGCTCACTGGTTTCTCAGCATGCTCAGGCAGAGGTTAACGATAAAGGCGATGGCGATCAGGACAAGTCCTAACGCAATGCCGTCGGCAAACTGGCCCTTGTTGGTTTCCAGGGCGATGGCAGTGGTGATGGTCCGGGTGTGGTATTTGATGTTGCCGCCCACCACCATGGAAATCCCAACTTCTGTCATAACCCGGCCGTAGGCGGTGACAACAGCGGCAAGGATTCCGTATCGGACCTCCCAGAGACAGGTCAGCAGGATATTTCTTTTTCCTGCGCCAAGGGTGGCCAGTGTCAGTTTCAGGTTTGGGTCGATGGCTTCAATGGATGAGGCCGTGATAGCTGCCACAATCGGGAAAGCCAGTATGGCCTGGGCAAATGCAACACCGGTCAGGGTAAATAAAAGCTCGAATTCTCCAAACGGACCCTGGCTGGAAATCAATGCGTAGACCACAAGACCGATGAAAACAGTGGGTAGTGCCAGAAGGGTGTCGAGCAGCGTCCGGATCTGTTTTTTGCCCTTGAAATCAAAATACCCGATGATGAAACCGGCAGGGAGGCCGGCACCAATGCTTAGCAGCATGGAGCCGGCAGATACCCTGACGGTTGCAAAGATCGCAGACCAGGTGGATTCATCTCCGTTGATCAAAAGCTCGATCGCTTTGATGCATCCTGCAAGGATATAATCCATGGATGGTCCCGCCTTTGCTTGAGTTCAGGTAGAACGGTCAACTGACCGTGGTTCAGCCGATGATCACCATACCAGAATTATTCGGCATTGGGAGTGAACAATGCCTTATCTTTGAGCCTGAAATCCTTGATCAGCTGCTGCGTTTTTTCAGAGGCCATCCATTTGGCGAATTTAAGTGCCAGCTCATAGTCGGCATTGGGGCAGTTGGCAGGGTCGAGGGTGAGTACGCTGTATTGGTTGAACAGGATTTTGTCTCCCTCTACCAGCACTTTTAAAGACGGGTTTCCATGCTCACGGGCCTGGTATGTGATATAAGATCCTCTGTCCGTCATGGTATATCCGCCTTTTTGCTGGGCCATGGTGATCGTGGACTGCATGCCCTGGCCGGACTGGATATACCATTTTTCTTTGTCCGGAAGTGTAATGCCGGCCTGTCTCCAGAGCAGTTTTTCCTTTTTATTGGTTCCGGAATCATCGCCGCGGCTGACAAACCTGGCCTGTTTGTCTTTGATGGCTGCCAATGCACTGGTTACGCTTTTACCTTTAATACCGGCAGGATCAGTGGCCGGACCGATAATAACAAAATCATTATACATGATCTGAATTCTGTCTTTGCCATAACCACTGGCAACATACCGTTTTTCCGCTGGCGGGGCATGGACCAGCAGAACATCAACATCGCAGTTCTGGCCGAGTTTCAGGGCATTCCCGGTTCCGGTCGCTTTCCACAACAGGTCAATGCCGGTATCTTTCTTAAAAGCAGGTTTCAAATAATCGAGAAGGCCGGTGCCGTCAGTACTGGACGTGGTGGCCATCATCAAAGTGGTTTTTGCCTGCGCAGCAACGGCTGTCAGGACAAAGAGGGCTGCAAAAAAACAGGTGACTTTTTTCATCATCTTTTAGCTCCTTAAATACGGGTTCCCGTTAAAATGGAGAGGAAATAAATAAGGAAATGGCATTCGTCAATGCCGGAATGAACATGATGCGGCAAAAGGGATTAAACTGACCAGCAGGGACTGATACCGACAGTTTCCTACCGATCTTTTAAAAAATCAGCATGATATTCGTCTTCTGACAGATGCTTTTTGAGGATCTGATTGATCATCAGGTATATTTCTTCGCACTCTTCATCTGAGAGGCGGGGGATTAAAAGGGTCATAAAGGCGTCTTCGCTGAATTTTTGAAGATAAAACATCAGGGTTTCTTCATCGGTTTGCCGATCCATGCCGAAAGCCCCGAGCCCCTTGTAATTGTGGATGAATTCGTGTCTGTCTTTTTTCATGACCTATTCTTGCGGGTCAAACCCTTTTTCTGTGATAAAGTGAATGGCACAGGCGCTTCTGTGTTTGCAGTAGAGGTGCCGGTCCTTGCAGGCAAGGCATTCCTTGCATTGATAGATATCGTATTTCGCACACCGGTAGGCGGTTTCGCGATTCGGATGTCGTTTGCATTTTCCCAAAATAAGATATCAGGGTGTCAGCTGACAGCCAGCTCCATGCTGAATGCGTTTTCTGCAGCCGCGTAAAGTGTTTCCAGCGAAAGCGGTTTTGAAAAATAATCTTTGAAACCGGCGCCTTTGTAATCTGTAGATTTATAGCTGGCTGGAAACCCTGTAATGGCATATGCAATGGTATCCGGGGCTTTTTCAATGATTTCACGACACAACTCAATTCCGTCGATGCCCGGCAGGTTGAGATCAAGAAACATGACAGGTATTTCCTCGTTTTTGAGCAGTTCGAGTGCCGCTTCTCCGGATGCAGCGCTGAACACCTGGTATCCTCTTTGTTTCAAAGCCATTTCAAAGAGTTTACGGATGGATTCTTCATCATCTACAACGAGTATTTTCCTCTCTTTCAGTCGATTTTTCATGCAAGGCCCCATAGAGAAATTTTACAGAAACTCTGTATTAAATCGAAATCAACAAAAATGCAATCCTTTTTTAAGTCAAAAGGTTTACATCATGAAAAAAGTTCTCTATTATTTGTACAAATTATTACCGTGGCTGACAGTGACAGCATTCAAGCAAGGAGACCCAATGGATTTCAAAGCGCTCGGGGCACGCCTGGGAATTGACGAAGAAGATTTTATGGAACTGGTTGAGCTGTTTGTAAACACCTCGCTGGCTGATGTCGAGAAAATAAAAGCCGGGACCGCAGACAACAATGCCTCTGATGCCGCTGCTGCATCGCATTCGATCAAAGGGGCTGCCGGCAACCTCGGATTCGATGATATTTATAACCTCTCAAAAGACATGGAAATGCAGGCCAAAGAGGGCAGCCTTGAAAATTTTGATTCCCTTGCAGCAGACCTCGAATCACAGATCCGCAACCTGACAGGAGCCTGATACCTTTGACCGCCCCCCCTGATACCGGTAACAAGCAGCCTTACTCTGTCCTGGCAGTGGATGATAACCTGCTCAACCTGAAGCTTATCGAAAAGGCGCTCTCCAAAGAAGGGTATCGGATTTTCAGCGCCACCAATGGACCGGACGGTCGCAGCATTGCTGAAAAGCAGTTTCCGGACCTCATCCTTCTTGACATTGAAATGCCGGGTGAAAACGGGTTTGATGTCATAGAAAAATTAAAAGACAACCCGGAAACCAATCCGATTCCGGTAATTTTTTTAACCGGCGTCAGTGAAGTGGATGCAAAACTCAGGGGATTTGATTTAGGGGCGGTCGACTATATTACCAAACCTTTTCATCCTCTGGAGGTTCTGGCCAGGGTCAGGATTCATCTCAAGCTGTCCATTGCCACCAATTCGTTGATCGCAGGCCAGGCAGATAAACTCAGGCAGATTACAGAAGCCCAGGTTTCCATGCTGCCGCTGCCGGAGGATTATCCGGATGCTTCCTTCGGGGTCTATTACAAGGCCCTTGAAGAGGCTGGCGGAGATTTTTATGAT
>CAZLNA010000107.1:0-6969 GCA_964560485.1 uncultured Desulfobacula sp.
TCAGGGTGCACCAGCTTCAGACGGGAGCGGTACATTGAGCGAGGCGGACCTGATGGTGGCGACGGCGGTGACGGCGGTCATGTCATCCTGACAGCAGACCCTGCCAAACGGACGCTTTACGACTACCGCCGCCAGAAACTGCTTAAAGCCCGGAACGGGGCGCCCGGCCAGGGCAGACAAAAACATGGCAAAAACGGTGCCAGCATAACCATCCCCCTCCCCTGCGGCACCATCGTTTCAAATGCAGACACCCAGGAAATCATCACAGACCTGACCCGGGCCGGGACAGATATCATTATTGCCCATGGCGGCAAAGGCGGCCGGGGCAACAAGCGGTTTGCAACCGCCACCAACCGTGCGCCGCGGCACCATCAGCCCGGCATCCCGGGCGTGGAACTCAAACTCAAGCTGGAACTCAAACTGCTGGCAGACGTCGGTCTTGTGGGCCTGCCCAATGCCGGAAAATCAACACTGATCTCTGTGGTCTCTGCTGCCAGGCCCAAGATTGCAGACTATCCGTTCACCACACTGACCCCCAACCTGGGCATGGTTGAACCGCCGTTTGGCGAACCCTTTGCCATGGCAGACATTCCCGGCCTGATTGAAGGCGCCCATGAAGGCGTCGGACTGGGCATCCATTTTTTAAAGCACATTGAGCGGACCGGCATCCTGGTGCATCTGATCGATGCCTCAAGGCTCGATCCGGACCAGCCGCTCAGCGATTATCATCTGATCAATAACGAACTGAGCCGGTACAGTGATACCCTGGCTAAAAAAACCCAGGTGGTGGTATTGAATAAAATCGACCTGCCAGAGACCCGGACAAAAACAGACGCTTTCCAGTCTGCAGCTTCCGGCATCCCGGTCTTTTTAATCTCAGCTGCCACCGGCAGCGGGGTAAAAGCGCTGGTCAGCCACCTGGCCACCGAGCTGGCCAAAAGGCAGGAATCATGAAAATCGGTCTTTTTGGCGGGACCTTCAACCCTTTTCATAACGGTCATATCGGCATCAGCCAGTATGTGCGCGACAGGCTGGCGCTCGACTGTATATTTTTTATCCCGTCAGCCACCCCCCCTCATAAACCGGACTCAGACCTGGCACCGGCCCCTGACCGGTTTCACATGGTCGAAAAAAGCATCCGCTCATTTGATCGGCTCCTGGTCTCTGACAAGGAACTGAACCGTAAAGGCCCCTCTTACACCATTGATACGGTCCGCAGCTTCATGGCCGAATATGCGCCAGATACCCGGTTCTACCTGCTCATGGGAACCGATGCCTTTCTCGATATCAACACCTGGAAAGCCACGCGGCAGCTTTTTGAAACGGTAACAGTGGTGATCATGCTGCGCAGCGGCTGGGGAAGCCCAGAGCGCATTGCTGCATTTGTCAATGAACATATTTCAGATCAGTACCGCTATAATGACACCCGGAACCGGTTTTTTCACCCGGACCAGCAGGAGATCATCATCTGCCAGGTTCCGGTTATCGACATCTCATCCACCATGGTCAGGGAGCGGGTCAGAAACAAACTTGCCATCAGTGACCTGGTGCCGCTGCCTGTTGAAGAGATGATCAAAAAAAAGGAATTGTATTCATGAGTAACGCATCCATGCCCGACCCGGCCTTAGCCGTTTTTCTTGAAACCGTATTTGAAAGAAAACCGCGCTCTGTCACCGCCATTGATGTCAGGGCCTTGACCTCATATGCCGAAACCCTGGTCATCATTGAAGCGGCCTCCCGGCGGCAGGTCTCCAGCCTTTCTGAACATATGATCTCTTCGCTCAAGGACAAAAAGATAAAGGCGCTCGGCGCTGAAGGGACCAAAGAGGGCGAATGGGCACTGCTCGACTACGGCGATACCATCATCCATATCTTTGAAACCGATGCCAGGAAATTCTACAACCTTGAAGGTTTGTGGGCAGATGCACCCCGCATAGACCTTTCCGGATACGGCCCTGCGGAGGAAGAAAATGGCTTCTAAACCCGATCCGGTCCATATCCTCATGATCCTCGACGGCTGGGGGATCAATACCGATCCTGACGCAAATGCCGCTGCACTGGCAGACACGCCCTTTCTTGATATGCTGGTCAGCACCTTTCCCAAATGCGAGCTGACATGCTCGGGCAACAGCGTTGGACTGCCCGAAGGCACCATGGGCAACTCAGAAGTCGGGCACATGAACATCGGTGCCGGCCGGATTGTTCCCCAGGATTTTGTCCGCATCAACACCGCCATCAGGGACCGCAGCTTTTTTGATACACCTGCGCTCAAAGCGGCCATGACCCATGCAGCAGAAAACAACACCGGGCTTCACCTGATGGGGCTGCTCTCGGACGGCGGGGTTCACAGCCATATATCCCATCTTTTTGCCTTGATCGAAATGGCCGGGGATATCGGTGTTCAACACCTGTTCATCCATCCCATCCTCGACGGCAGGGACACCTCGCCCACCAGCGGTGTAAAATACCTGCGCCAGCTTGAAACCTTCCTGGCAGATACCGGCACCGGCCGGATCGCCACCCTGGTGGGCCGTTACTGGGCCATGGACCGGGACACCCGGTGGGACAGGGTTCAAAGGGCGTATGATCTTTTCACGTCCGGTACCGGCGAACAGGCAGAAAACGCTGTAGATGCGGTTGCCCGGGCATATGAAAACAGCCGGACCGACGAATTTATTGAGCCGGTCAGCCTGATCGATCCGGGTGACGCAGCAGACAGCCGGATCAAAGACAATGACAGCCTCATCTTTTTCAATTTCAGGGCGGACCGGGCCAAGGAGATCACCCGGGCCTTTACGGAAAAGGACTTTTCCGGTTTTGAACGCAAAAAAAAGATTGCGCTCTCCCACTTTGTCTGCATGACCCGGTATGATGAAACCTTTCCCCTGCCCGTGGCTTTCGGCCCCCAGCACCTCGACCAAATTTTCGGCCAGGTCCTGAGCCGCAACCGTATTTCACAGTTGAGAATCGCTGAAACTGAAAAATACGCCCATGTCACCTATTTTTTCAACGGGGGGGATGAAAAGACCTTTGATCTTGAAGAACGCATCCTGATTCCCTCTCCCAGGGATGTCAGCACCTATGACCTGAAACCTGAAATGAGTGCTGAAAAAGTCGCTGAAAAAGCCTGTGAACAGATCCGGTCAGGCCGCTTTGGCTTTGTTGTCCTTAATTTTGCAAACATGGACATGGTGGGACACACCGGCATCCTTGATGCGGCTGTCAAAGCCTGCGAGACGGTTGACCGTTGTGTCAGAAAGGTGGTTGAAGCGATCTGGGAAACCGGGGGGACCGCCTTTGTCACGGCCGACCACGGCAACTGTGAGCAGATGAAAGCCGAAGACGGGTCTGCCCACACCGCCCACACCCTGAATCCCGTCTGTTTCATTCTCGCGGGCACGGATTACAAGGGAAGAACCCTGAGGAACGGAATCCTCGGAGATATCGCGCCGACCATCCTCCAGGTTCTTGACATTGAACCGCCCTCTGAAATGACCGGGACCTCCCTTTTACAAACCCCATAACCGGAAAACGGATGATTGCCATGGAATATATTATTACAGACTATATCACGGGCCAGCCGGTCCGGAATATCGGCCCGGAAGCGAGCCGCCAGATTTTTGAAAAATTCCTGGTGGAAGAAAAGGGATATGACAAAACCGATATCCGTGTGAACGTCCCGCTCACTGTACAGTTCAAGGGCGAAGATTATGATTCGGTTGTCGATCTTGTGGTCTATCACCAAAAGAAAGCTGTCATGGCCGTCACCTGCGTGGCCGGCTCCATCGGTTCTTATGAGCGGGAGATCCTGGCCGGTGCCCGGCTGCTGGAAAAACACCAGATTCCCATCGCTGTGTCAACCGATGCCAGGGATGCGGTGGTGCTCGATACCCTGTCCGGAAAAGTCATTGGCAAAGGGCTCGATGCCGTTCCCTCAAGAAACCGGATGGCAATGCAGGCGGACGCCCTGGTCTTTGAGCCCCTGGCCCAGGAGCGCAGGGAAAAGGAAATGATCATCTACCGTTCTTTCAACCTTGAAAAAGTGAACAAATAAACGCCTGCTGTGCATTCAACCGGGCTGCAGACAGCAATTGCGCATCCGCCCGATTGTTTTAAATCAGTTAAATCTTGCCGCTGACCGGGATCCGGCCAAAAATTGGCTTGACTTGAAAACGGTTTTTTTTAATATTTTATATTTGTTTACGCTAACCCAAACAATAAGATAAAGAGACAGCCATGACCCAATATATTTATCAGTTCGGCCCCCACCAGACAGACGGCAATGCATCGCAGAACGATCTTTTAGGCGGAAAAGGCGCCAACCTTGCCGAAATGGCGAGGCTCGGCCTGCCCGTACCGGCCGGTTTCACCATTTCCACCCAATGCTGCAATGATTATTTTGCCCTTGGCCAGACCCTGCCCGAATCCCTTGGGCCGGAACTTGAAACCGCCATGAAAGCCATTGAAAACCAGATGGGAATGGGATTTGGCGACCCGGACAATCCCCTGCTCGTCTCTTCCCGGTCCGGCGCCCGCAGCTCCATGCCCGGGATGATGGAAACCATCCTGAATGTGGGGCTGTGCTCGTCCACGATTCCCGGCCTGATCAAAAAAACCAAAAATGAATGGTTTGTTTATGATGCCTACCGACGCCTGATCATGATGTATTCTGACGTGGTCATGGAAAAAGCCGAACAGGTCGAGCCAGAAGACGGCCTGGGCATCCGGATGCACCTTGAAATGATGATGAACAACCTGAAAAACGATAAAGGGTACACCAACGACACCGATATCTCTATCGAAGACATGAAATCCCTTTGCGAACGGTTTAAAAAGAAAATCAGCACCTATCTCAAGGCAGAATTCCCGGATGATCCCACTGAGCAGCTTTTAGGCTCCATCGGGGCGGTCTTTAAAAGCTGGAACGGCAAGCGGGCCGTCTCTTACCGCAGGATCGAACACATCCCGGACGACTGGGGCACAGCCGTCAATGTCCAGAGCATGGTCTTCGGCAACATGGGAGAGACCTCGGCCACAGGGGTGGCCTTTACCCGGGACCCGGCCACAGGCGCAGACAGTTTTTACGGTGAATGGCTGATCAATGCACAGGGCGAAGATGTGGTGGCCGGTATCCGGACCCCCAATCCTTTGAACAAGGACACCAAGAACGCCCAGAACCAGCACCTGGATTCCCTTGAAGAAGCCATGCCCGGGATCTACAAGGAATTGTTCGAGATCAGAAACCTTCTGGAAAACCATTACAAGGATATGCAGGACATTGAATTCACCATCCAGGAAGGAACGCTATACATGCTCCAGTGCCGGTCCGGGAAAAGGACGGCCACCGCGGCCTTGAACATGGCCATGGACATGCTCGACCAGGGCATGATCGATGAAAAGACCATGGTCTGCCGGATCCACCCGAAAAATCTCGATGACCTGCTCCACCCCATTGTGGACCCGGATGATGAAAAAACAGCGGTAAGGATTGCCGAAGGCCTGCCGGCCGGACCCGGCGGTGCGGTCGGACAGATCGTGTTCACATCTGAAGATGCGGTCAAATGGGCCAAAAGCGAAAAGAACGTCATCCTGGTCAGGGAAGAGACCAACCCTGAAGACATTGAAGGGATGCGCGCCGCCTGTGCCATCCTCACGGCCCGGGGCGGCATGACCAGCCACGCGGCACTGGTGGCCAGGGGATGGGGAAAATGCTGTATTGTGGGCGCAGGCGGGCTCAGCATCGATTTTAAGAAAAAATGCTTCCGCGTGGGCACCCACACCTTTCATGAAGGGGATTTTATCACCCTGAACGGGACCAAAGGGCTGGTCTACCAGGGTCAGCTCAAAATGAAGGATGCCTCGGAAAACCCGAAATTCAAAAAATTCATGGCCATTGCCGACCAGTTCCGGACACTCAAGGTCAGAACCAATGCAGAGACGCCGGATGACTCCAGAAAGGCGCTCGAGTTCGGTGCCGAAGGCATCGGCCTGTTCAGAACCGAGCACATGTTCTACGGTGCCAACTCTGAAAACGCGCTCTTTTTGCTGCGCAAAATGATCCTCAGCCGCAGCCGGGATGAACGGCAGAATGCCCTGGACGAACTCTATCCGTATGTGAAGACGGAAATCAAGCAGACCCTGGATGTCATGGACGGCCTGCCCGTGACCATGCGCCTGCTCGACCCGCCTTTGCATGAATTCATTCCCCAGTCCAGGGAAAACCAGATCGACATTGCCAAGGCACTGACCATTGATGTGGAAGAGGTGATCCACAGGGGGGAACTGCTCAAGGAAGCCAACCCCATGATGGGCCACAGAGGCGTCCGGCTCGGCATCACCTTCCCGGAAATCACCCGGATGCAGATCCAGGCCATTTTCGAAGCTGCTGCCGAACTGATCAAGGACGGCAAATCGCCATTGCCGGAAATCATGGTGCCGGTGACCTGTAATGAAAATGAACTTTTCTTTGTCAAGGAACTGGCCGTCAAGATCTATGACGATGTCTGCGCAGATACCGGCATCAAAGAGATCCCCCATATGTTCGGGACCATGATTGAAATCCCGAGGGCCGCCCTGGTGGCTGACAAAATGGCGCAGACCGCTGAATTTTTCTCATTCGGCACCAATGATTTGACCCAGATGTCCTACGGGTTTTCAAGAGATGATATCGGATCATTCATGAATGACTATATTGATCATTCCATTCTTGCGTCAGATCCGTTTGAAACCCTGGACCAGGAAGCAGTGGGAAGCCTGATTGAGATTGCAGTGGAACGCGGGAAAAAGACCCGGCCGGACATCAAGCTGGGCATCTGCGGGGAGCACGGCGGAGATCCGGCCTCCATTGAATTCTGCCATAAGGCCGGGCTGAGCTATGTCTCCTGCTCACCTTACCGGGTGCCGATTGCGAGGCTGGCAGCGGCCCAGGCAGCAATTAAGTTCAACTAGAACCCGTCTCAAAAAGGTCTT
>CAZLNA010000108.1:0-6955 GCA_964560485.1 uncultured Desulfobacula sp.
CAAGGTCAAAGATCAAGTCTTCACGAACAATACCCATCAGGTCGTTTCTGACCATTCTTACGTAATCTTCGGGTTTGTTTTCGCCAATATAAGTATTGATAGCAGAAAGACCCTGGGCAACTGCGCCGGATCTTTCAAGGGCAGCTTTGTCAACGAGCAGAATTGAAGTGCTGTCGTCAGCCCATTTTTTGATTTCAAATGCTGTTCCGCAGGCAGCCATACCGCCACCGATGATCAGAACATCAACGTCTCTTTTTTCAACCTCTGGTTCTCTTACGACTTTAAGTTCGCCAACAGGTTTGTTAGGTAATGCCATTATATACCTCCAAAGTTTTAGATAAGGTTCAGATTAAGTGTGTTGACAGTTTGAACTTATGCCAACTCGCTGGGAGTAACCAGTTCGTAACCATCAGCTTCCTGAGTAGAAAGCAGGCCGCTGTTCAGATCTTTACCTTTCAGATCTTCATATGCATTGGCTTCGCCTTCCGGAGTGGTTCTGATCGGGAACTTAAAGCGTTTTACAACGCCGTTTCTGAACTTACAGGTCCACATGATGTCTTCGGTACCCATCATCGGCTGTACAGATGCGCCCATGGGGACAAAGTCAGAGTAACCTCTAACTTCAATGGCCTGGGAAGGACAGATTTTTACGCAGGAATAGCATTCCCAGCACTGGTCCGGTTCCTGGTTGTATGCTTTCATTTCGTTAGCGTCAAGAACCATCAGGTCATTAGGACAAATATACATACATGCAGTTTTGTCCCCACCTTTGCAGCCGTCACATTTTTCTGTGATTACAAAAGATGGCATTTAAAATACCTCCATAATTTAAGTTAATCAAATTGCACAATGTCGTTGTGCTACTTAATCCGTTATAATAAAGTAGGCCTTAACCTCAGTTGTTGGCCTGGCAATCCGATGTCCGAAACCCGGAATCCGCTGATAAAAAGTTCTGTCCGGGTCTTGCAAACATGTCAAAATATCACTGAAAAATTAAACTTGTCAAGAAGTTTTAAAAAAATGATCGGCCCGGTTTTACAATCGTTTCCGCCATTTTTTGAAAGTACCATATATATTTAGTATGAATTAAAAAGTCCACCATATATTGTGTCGGGTGGGCCTGGTTTTGTTATGCTCGTTTTTCAGCATGAAACAGCCCGGCCAATAGCGGTTGCGATTTGTATATTCAGGCAGGGTCTTGACAAGGTCCGGCCGCTTAACCTACATAAAACCCATCAGATATTATGCCGGGTGATGCAGGGCTGGTTCCGGCAAGAAGATCTAGTAAAGGCTGTAAAAGCTGTATGGGAACCAGAAGATGGAAAACCATGACTTTTTTAACCGTCCTCAAACGCTTTCAAAGCTTTTTGAAATAGGGCAGCTGATTATCTCGGAGCTTGACTCAGACCGATTGTTTGATGTGGTGGTTGAGCAGACCAATGCGTTGATCGGTACAGAGCGCTGTTCTATTTTCCTGATTGATGCCGAAAAGCAGGTGCTGGAACCGTTTGCATCCAAGGATCTGCGGTTTGGATTCAAACTGGAAAAAGATAAAGGGGTTGCCGGCTGGGTCTATACGCATAAAAAAGCCCTGACCGTCAATGATGCATATGGTGATCCGCGGTTTGCGAAAAAAGCAGATACTGCGTCGGGTTTTACCACCCGCAATATTCTGTGCACGCCTCTGATTTCAAGGAAGAGTGAATGCCTGGGCACCATGCAGGTGCTCAATAAAATGACAGGTGCTTTTGTTGAAAAGGATGAGGCATTGCTGGCCTATATCGCCAGTTATGTCTCCATCGCAATCGAAAATTCTTTATTGTATAAAAATGTCGTTGAATTGAACCGGGCCAAAGGCAAGGCCATCATTCACCTTTCGCACGAGTTGAAAACACCTCTGGCGCTCATCGGATCGGCATTTGACCGGATTGACACACTGACCCGCAGCCTTGGCCTGGAGAAAATCACCCCCCCGCTGGCCAGAGGCAAGCGGAATGTAAGGCGGCTGTTAGACCTCCAGGAAAAAGTGGATGAAATTATCGGGCAGAGAAGAAAACGTCTTGTCAGGGCCGGTTTCGCTTCAATGGTCGAGGATATCAGAGAGTACCTTGATCAGTGGGAAGAAAACAATAAAGAAACTGCCCAGGAGTTTCTCCTTGCGCTTGGCCAGCAGCTTGATGATTTGTTTCAAATCAGAACAGCGCATTCAGAATCCATACCTGTCGACGGGATGCTTAAAAAAATTGTGGATGATCTGCCACTGGAAACGGTTGGGCGGAAGCTGGATATTTGTGTTTCAGCCGATCCGGATATCCATTTATTTATAAATCGGATGCAGCTTGAAACCATATGTCTTGGCCTGATCCGGAATGCTGTTGAAAACACCCCTGACAGCGGGTATATCGAGATTCATGTCATAGAAAAGGCCGATCATACGCTCATCAGTGTTTCAGATACCGGAACCGGTATCACCAGTGCCAGCCAGAAACATATTTTCAAGGGGTTTTTCCATACCCAGGACAGCGGTGCATATGCCTCAAAAATTCCGTTTGCTTTTAATGCCGGCGGCGCAGGTCTTGACCTGCTGCGGATAAAAACACTGGCTGACCGGCATGGATTCCTCCTGGAAATGGAAAGCGACCGATGTCCGCATATACCGATGGATCACGATCAGTGCTGCGGGGATCGGTCTGTCTGCAGTGCTGTAAACCATGCAGAGGACTGCGAACGGTCCGGCGGCAGTACATTTTCGCTTCTGTTTCCTCATGTACTTTTTCAGGCAGGGGAAAATGTATGATCCGGCAGAAATTCTTTGCTCAAAAAGAGAAGATGGTTTACAGTTCTGGTTATCCATGAAAAGGGGATGCACTCATGAATAAAGACCTGCTGGTTGTTAATTTGTTCGTCCACGACATGAAGGCGCCTTTGGCTGTCATCGGGTCAGGTGCTGACAGGCTTCAATCAGGCAGCACTGTCAGCGACGAGGCGGGTTCTCAGGAAGAACTGATTCAGGAGATTCTCAATGAAAACCACAGCGCCCTGGTTCTATTAAATCAGATACTGAAGATGGATAATGCAGCTGTTCCAATCCAGGCTGTTGAGCCGGGGACGACCGGTTCCAAGTCTAAACAGGGTGTTTTCAGGCAGATGGCGGCGGCTTTGTTTGAAACCCGGAAAAAATGCGCCCCCTCAGATCTGTTCAATGCCATCCAGTCCCTTGATTCTCATCTGATAAAAATACTCAATGCGATTGATGTTCTCCGGCGTCACAAACGATTCGATACATCAGGGCGAGAGGGTGACGTGACGCTCCAGCGGATGCGGCGGAATGTCAAAACAGCGATCCATTATGCTCAAAATGCACTGGCGGTTCTGAAGGACCATGGGGAAGAAAAACAGATCAGCTCCTGCAGGATTGCCGATATTATACAGCCGGCCATGGTGGAGGTGTTTGACCTGCTTGATCCGGTTGTGTCCGAACAGGCCCGGTCTGCTGATTCTCTGGCGCGGCTGACGCGCATTCTGAATCAGAAAGAGGTTGGCCTGCAGATCAGTGAAGACCAGTGGGATCAGAAGATTGAGGCAGATCCGGATAAAATTAAACAGGTCATTGTCAACTTATTGATCAATGCAATGAAATTTCGAAAAATGCGGATTGAAGTCAAGGCAGAGATTGATACCTGTCAAGTGACGATTTCAGTGGTTGATGACGGTCAGGGGATTGCTGAAAAGGACCGCCAGTTTGTGTTTAAAAACAGGTTTCAGGTCAAGTCTGCAGATGATTTTCCCATCCGGGGACACGGCATCGGTCTTGCCGGTGCCCAGGCCCTGTTAGAAGGACAAAACGGGTATCTCGCCCTGGACGATGCCCCTGGCGGTTATACCCGTTTTTCAGCAGTTCTTAAGCAGGCGATCCCTGAGAGCTGATTTACTCCACGTACATGCTCCTGACCTCTGACAGCCAGGATTCACCGAATTTTTTCATGAAAAACGGTTCTAGGGTTTCAAACCATTTTTTCGGTTTTTTTGCTTCTTCAGCAGCCCGCAGAGAATCAGATGCATAAAATGCAATATCAGAGAGCTTGTCCTTGGGGAGGAACGCATCCGCCCCTGTTTTCATGGATACATCAAAGCTTTCCGGTGTCAGTGCGTGAGCTGTGAGCATGAGGGCGGGAATGCTTTTCTTTACAGCGATGGCGAGCAGTTCATACCCTCTGACGCCCATAATATCCAGGACTGCCAGGTCAAAATTCTTTTCTTCAAGCAGCTTTACTGCTTCGTCGTATGATGCTGCCTTGTAAAGTGTGGCCATTTCAAGATGCTCTTCAAGTGCTTCAAGAATATCCGGTTCGTCGTCAACGATGAGGATGGTTTTATCGTTCAGAATGTCAGTTGCCTGCATGAGGTCTCCTATTGTTTTTCAGGTCAAATGCGTTTGGTGGTCTGATCAAATGACCGGTCCGAATTTATACATGCCTAAACATATAAGATTCCAGGCCTTTAAGTCAATATCTCTTTTCTCCATTTATAGGATGTTTTATATGGCAGAACAAAAAATGGACTGGTAAAACAGGGGCAGGCCTGATAATTATTCCGGTGTTCATGATTAACCGTTTAAGGAAAAAATATGAGTGATGACATGTTGCCGGTTCTGCCGGAAGACCCCATGAATTTTAACTGCTGCAGCGATAATGAATGCTTTAATGAGTGCTGCAGAGATCTGAATCAGGCCCTGACCCCCTATGATATCCTGCGGATGAAAACCCACCTTAATATCACGTCCCAGGAATTTATCAGATCTTTTACCTCTCTGCATCACGGCCCTGAATCCGGTCTGCCGATCCTGACGTTCAAACCCAATCCGCAAACCGGCCATGCCTGTCCGTTTGTTACGGCAAAAGGGTGTTTGGTTTACGAGAATCGCCCCGGGTCCTGCAGGCTGTACCCCATGGCCCGTGCCATTGCCAGGTCTCGTGAGTCCGGTGAAATCGAAGAATTTTATGCCCGCATTCAAGAACCCCACTGCAAGGGCGGCTGCCATACGCCGGATTTGACTGTCGCCCAGTGGCTCAAGGGCCAGGATGTGGAATTATACAACTACTGGAATGATAAACTCATGACCCTGATCAGCCTGAAAAACAGGATTGTTCCAGGAAAACTTGACGGTGTGATGTCAGACCGGTTTTATCTGGCGCTCTATGATCTTGATGAATTCAGGGAAAAGATTTTCAACCAGGATCTTCTAGGGGACCTGAAAATCTCTGCCGGGCTGCTCGACACGATAAAACAAAATGATGAAGCCCTTCTTGATTTTGGATTCAGGTGGGTGGGCCACATGCTCTTTGGTCAGCCTTTAGAAGAGGAGTTTTAATTGTCATGCAGATCAACGGTAAAGTTGCCCTTGTGCTGGGGGCGGTTAAGGGGATTGGAAAGGCTGTCGGCCTGGCATTGGCAGAAGAGGGGGCGTCGCTGGTGTTAACCCGGTATGACTGGAAAGAGGCCTTTGGTCCGATGGCGGATGCATTCAAGGCATCCGGCGCTGATCATCAGATAGTAACAACAGATCTGCGGCGTCCTGAAGAAATTCAGGCCCTGGCCGAAATGATCAAAGAAAAATACGGACGGCTTGATATCCTGATCAATAATATTGAGCGCGGCGGATGGCCCGTGGTTCACGGCAAATATACCCAGGCACAGTGGGATCTTGAAATTGAAACCACGCTAAAGGCCAAACAATGGGTTTTTTCTACCATGTTTGACCTGCTTGCAGCATCTGACGATGCTGTTGTTATCAATCTTTCTTCAGTCGCCGGTCTAACCGGCCGCAGCGGCCCGGCAGCCCTGGTCTTTAATGATGCGTATGCCCTTGCCAGCCGAGGGGTTTCAAGCCTTACAGAGACCTGGGCACGGATGGGAGCGCCCACTATCCGGGTGAATGAAATCATGCTGGGAATATTTGAAACCCGTCATGCACAGGGGACCCGGGGGTGGGAAGAGGTGTTGACTGAAGATGACAAAAAAGCGCTGATTGATCATATCCTGCTGCAGCGGACCGGTTGTCTGCCGGATGTGGTCAAGGCGTGCCTGTTTATGATCAAGGATGCACCTTACATGACCGGCAGCATTCTCCGGCTGGACGGCGGTTTTGTCCTGGGCGGTGAAAAAGTCCCTCCCATGCCCAAAGGGGTGGTCTGACTTTTGCTTCAGGCTTCCTTGCTTTTAAAAGAGGGTTAAAATGTCAGCGTCTCCCCGTCTTCAGGGATAAGGACCCTGCCCTCAAGGCCGCGCTCGGCAAGCGCTTTTCTGAGGATGTCTCTTGTGGTGCTGCAGTGGTTGAGGGCATCCATGTGGTTGGCGATCACGGTCCCCGGTGCCATTGGGATAAACCGCAGGACCTGTTCAAGGGGCATGAGGATGGGCCCGCCAATATCCATGGCTGCACTGCCTGCGGCAACCACGGCGATATCAGGTTTGAGTTCCTGTAAGGCCTTTTCAACATCCCGGGTGAATACGGTATCTCCACTGATGTAAAGAGAGGGTTCATCCGGCAGTTCGAGAAAAAATCCAACACCGTTTGCCATCAGGTGCCGGACCCAGGAATCGCCATGGCGCGCCGGAACTGCTGTAACCCGGCCGTTTAAAAAAGATTCGGGAACCCATGGCGTCAGCCGGTGTGATACATGAATCCGATGTTTTTCCAGATAAGATGCATCTTCACGTCTGCAGACAACAGGGATCTGTCGGCCCTTTAAAAACTGACGGCCAGGCCTGTCGAGATGATCGGTATGGGTCAGCGCTTCAACATTGTTTTTCTGACAATGGGTGACCATGGCATGGGTGACCGTTTCCAGAACGGCTTCTGTACCTTCGGGCAGTTGGACAAGGGGATTTCGCAACGGTTTCCGGCGGAAAAAGGCAAAGGGCGGCAGGGCGCCTTTCTGACTGAGCATGGGGT
>CAZLNA010000109.1:0-6911 GCA_964560485.1 uncultured Desulfobacula sp.
CAATTTGGATATCCGGAGCACCTTGAAGGGCTGGTCGTCCTCGATATCAAGGAAAATTCGGTCATTTCCAGAAGCGTTGTCAGGCACGGTGACATACTCATGAAAATTAATAACCGGATGTTTAAAAACCTGGCAGAATATGAGACCTATATGAACAGCATTGGTAAAGGCCAGGTGGTAAGGTTGTTGTTCAGAAGGGGAAACCAGGTCTTCTGGATGAGTGTGAAGCGGCCTTAACCGGTCAACGATTCATTTATTTGTCTCTCAGACGGCATTGTGACCTGTGAAAAGCAGGCGCAATGCCGTTTTTAGTGCTTGACAAAAATAGGTTGAATCAATACTTAATTTAAAAAGCAGACTTTTTAGTGACACCATACACGGAAAGGAAGATCAATGGAGGAACTTGAAGGCATTCTCGAGCTAAATAAATCCGAAGGCATATATATTGACATCGGCACACGGGTTTATCTTGAAATTGATGGCGTTAATTTTTCTGTGACCAGTATATTCGTCGGCCTGCTCCGGGATGAATTCATGATCGTCACTCTGCCCAAACGGTATAAAAGCGTTAAAAACAAATTATTTCCCGGTAATAAAATGGTTGTTAAATACCTTTTCGACGGCTCTGTTTTTGCATTTCAAACCAGTGTCATGGAAATTATCACCACACCGATCCGTGCCATTGCCATAGAATACCCCAAGGTTGTCCAGAAGCGCGAACTTCGGGTGGTCAAACGCAACCAGGTGGTCATACCGAGCCGGATTGAAGCCAAAAATACCGAATTCAGCGCAGTGGTAAACGATATCAGCAAAAAAGGATGCCGGTTTACCTATATTGATAATGTGAGCAACATGACCAGTCTCAGGGAAGGCGATATCATGCGGATCTACTGCCAGTTTCCAGGTGTGGCCGATGAAATCGGCGCCATGGCCTGCGTCCGAAATGTGACCCGGGAAAAAAACCAGCTTTTGGTGGGTGCGGAATTCCAGGATATTCCCAAGTCCTTTTTAAATCCGCTCATGCATTTTCTTTTTTCCATTGAGGATTTTTCCTGACTTGCCTTATTCTTCCCTGTCAAATCAGATTTGATCTGTCATGAAAAAGTTTTCATAAAACATATGAAAACTTTTTCAATTATGTACTTTTTTTCTCAAACAGGCACAATATGTTTTAATTATAACTACCTGTTATAACATTTCTTTTAAAAAAAAAGGTGCTCTGGTGTGCTTTTTGCAATTATAATTAACTGTCCCTCAAACTGACTTTACCGGAATCTACCGGAACAAAAAGGAGAACAAAAAAATGAAACGGTTATTCAGTGTTTTTATAGGTTTTTTAATGATTTTTGCGATTACCGGAATGGCAAACGCTGCGTTTATCATCAGCCCGGACAGTGTTTTTTTTAATAATGCCGGAGAGTTTCAGTCAAACACCCGGGTCACAAACACCATTGACCAGTCCGGCCTGTCAGCCGGTTTTACCAGCGGAGTTACCGATTTTGATGCTTATTTTGGATCGCCCACTCACGCCATGCAGTTTTCCAATAATGAATGGTGGGCTAGAAATGGGGTGAATCGCGGCACGATCATCTATGATCTCGGCGACGTCTACACGCTTGATCGCCTGGCGCTCTGGAACGAAGATGCCATGGGGATCGCATCCTTTGAACTCTATACGTCCCTGTCCTCTGATTTTTCATCTTTTATAGACCACGGCACGTTCCAGCCGAGCGACAACGCTTATGCAGTGGATTATGAAGCTGATATTTTCAATATGATCGTTGGCAATGCCAGATATGTTAAACTCGTTATGGTTGGCGCAGGTGAAACTTTAGGTATGGGAGAAATCGCATTTTCCGCCAATACAGCCGGAAATGCTGTTCCTGAGCCAGCCACCCTGATGCTCTTCGGCCTTGGCCTTCTCGGTCTGGCCGGCATCAATCGGAAAAAGAACTAAATCTCTCTAAACAGAGCAGATCTTAAAAGGCAGGGCCTGTAAAACGGCCCTGCCTTTTTTATTTTGATGCTATCAGGGTAAAGAGATTTTTTGGGTCTTTGATGAAATGCCTTATTCAGAAGTGGTGGAGCTGAGGGGGATCGAACCCCTGACCTTACGGCTGCCAGCCGTACGCTCTCCCAGCTGAGCTACAGCCCCACGTTGAAAAGCACTCCCTTAAATAATAGATTGATTCTCAAGTGTCAACAAAAAACTGTTATTTTATGATGAGGATCAAGTGCCAGGCTAATAAAAGATTGACACAGGCTTTTGTGAAAAGATACTATGCAATGTTTTTTTTAAATGACATCTAAAGTTTTAGCGAGCGCAAGGAGAAAGAAATGCTGGGCTATTTGAGAAATAACACTGGAAACTGGATCATCAAATTTTTTCTGGGAATTATTGTCATCGTTTTTATATTTTTCTTCGGTTCAACGTCCATGGGACCCAAACCCAATGAAACTGTAGCCAGTATCGGTGATGAAGATATCTCAATTAAAGAGTACAGACAGGCCTATCAGCAACTGCTCCAGCGGCTTAAAGCCCAGTTCGGCAACAACCTTACCACTGAAGTGATTGAAGCCCTGAATGTCAAGGATCAGGCCTTAAACCAGGTGATCAACAACCGGCTGCTGCTGATGCAGGCAGATAAATTCAAGATCAATATCTCAGACAAGGAGCTTCAGGCCAGCCTGATGAATGAAAAAGCGTTTCAGGTGAACGGACAGTTTAACCTTGACCGCTATAAAGAAGTGCTGCGGATGAACTCGCTTACCCCTGAAAGATTTGAGCAGTTCCAGGCTCAGTCTTTGAAGATTCAGCGGGTACAGGAGATGATTACGGGCAGTGTGGCTGTCTCAGATCTGGAAGCCAGAAATTTTTATCTCTTCCAGCAGGCCAAGGCGATTGTTGATTTTATCAAATTTGATCCGGCCGCTGTCACGGGTATTCAGCCCGATGATGAGGCAGTCAAGGCATATTTTGCAAAGCACCGGGACCAGTACCGGTCTGCACCGATGGTAAAGGCCAGCTACCTGGTTTTTTCACCGGATGATCACAAGGACAAAGTCAAGGTTGCCCCTGACCAGGCCAAAGCATTCTATCTTGAAAATGAAAAGCGGTTTGAAACACCTGAGACTGTCGAGGCCCGTCATATCCTGTTCAGACTCGATCCTGACGCCAGCCAGAAAGATCAGGCTGCCGCTTTGAAAAAAGCAAACGATATCTATAAAAAAGCTGCTGCTGGAGAGGATTTTGCCATGCTGGCACGGACCTATTCAGAAGGCCCGAGCAAGGATCGCGGCGGATACCTCGGATCTTTCGAGAAACAGACCATGGTTAAACCGTTTTCAGACAAGGCCTTTTCAATGAAAGCCGGAGAAATCAGTGAACCGGTGCGTACCCAGTTCGGGTGGCACATTATCAAGGTCGAAGCACACCAGAAAGCAGCGAAAAAGACATTTGAACAGGTTGCAGAACAGATTACCAAAGAGCTGGCGCTCCAGGAAATGAAGCGGCTTGCTTATGACCAGGCGGATGAAGCGTTCGGGGCAGTGATTGAAGGCGATGATTTTGAGCAGGTTGCGCGGATTGCAGGCAAGACTGCCATTGAAACGCCATTGTTTGATCAGGCAGGGACCGGGCTTAAACTGGATGGAAAACAGACGTTTGCAAAGGCGGCTTTTGAACTTGACACAGACAGCATCAGTGATGTGGTACAGGTCGGGAATACATACTACCTGATTTATATCAAAGAAAAAAAGGCACCTGAAGATCTGCCGCTGGATAAAGTTAAAGATCAAGTGGTGAAAGATCTGACCGGGAAAATGAAAAAAGACAAGGCCAGAGAGCAGGCCGCAGCCATTGCCAAGCAGATTAAATCCGCTAAAAGCCTAAAAGAGATTGCCAAGGCGAATAAATTAACGGTTCAGACCAGCAAGCCCTTTTCCAGAAATGGGTTTGTGGATGCTGCCGGAAACAGCAAAGCCTTTATCGAGGCAGGCTTCAGCGTAGATGAAAAGCAGCCCGTCCATCCGGAGGTCGTGGAAACACCGCTTGGGTTTTTCATCATTGGTTTTAACAAACGCGAACTGCCGACGGATAAACAGATTGCTAAAAATTTACCACAGCTTAAGCAGCAACTGGCATTTAGAAAACAGTCCCAGATATTCCAAACCTGGCTGGCTGAAGTCAGGAACCAGTACCGAATTACATATAATCCTGATTTCATCAATTAGGAGTATCAATGAAATATAGCGCCAGGGTATCCTTTGCCTGGGTTTTACTCGGCCTGGTGTGTTTCTGCGCCTGCGCGCCCCAGCAAAAAGTGGTTCCGGCGGCAGGAAAGCCATACTTAGACCCGTCCATCATTTACGGCACACTGCCAAACGGATTTCAATATCTCTTAAAGCACAACAGCCAGCCCAAAGACAGGGTTTATCTTCACCTTAATATTTTTGCCGGCTCCATGCATGAAACCCGGAGCGAACAGGGTGTTGCCCACTATCTTGAGCATATGCTCTTTAACGGGTCAGAACATTTTCAGCCAGGCGAACTGGTGGATTATTTCCATTCCATCGGCATGGATTTCGGTGCTGATGCCAATGCCAGCACCGGCTTTTTTAATACAGTATATGACCTGGCCCTGCCGCAGTCAGACAAGGCCCATCTGGATAAGGCCTTTTTGGTTTTTCAGGATTATGCCAGAGGCGCGCTGCTGCTTCCATCGGAAATTGACCGGGAACGCGGTGTCATCCTTGCAGAAAAACGCGAAAGAGATTCTGTTTCATTCCGGACATTTAAACAAACGCTGGCGTTTGAGCTGCCGGGTTCCCTGTTTAACCGCCGGTTTCCGATCGGTGATGAAGAAGTCATCCGTCAGGCAGATCGTAAGCTTTTAAAAGGTTTTTATGATAAATGGTACCGGCCGGACAACATGGTTTTGATTGCGGTAGGGGACTTTGATGTTCAGATGGCAGAGCAGATGATCTGCCAGCGGTTTTCATCCCTTAAACCGAGAACGATCCTTGCTGACCGCCACGCATCTGCCAGATGGGCGGATCATTCCGGTACGAAAGCATTTTATCTTTTTGAAGCCGAAGCAAGCAAAACCGATGTCTCAATTCAAACAATTGAATATGCCGGTTTTGCCGAACAGACCATTGAGGCCCTGAAAAAAGAGATACTGCATTCCATTGCATTTACTATGCTTCAAAACCGGTTGTCTTTACAGGTGAACCGACAGCAGGCATCCTTTATCGAAGCGTCTGCTTTTTCAGGGTCGTATCTGCATCATGTGAAAACCTCAGGTATTTCTGTCTCCTGTCACCCGGAAAAATGGCGTCAAAGCCTTGAGCAGGTCGAGCAAAATCTTCGGCAGGCGATTGAATACGGATATACCCAGGGGGAACTCGACCGGGTCAAAAGTGAATTTATCGTTTCCCTGGAACAGGCTGTCAGCCTGGCAGATTCACGAAAGAGCAAACAGGTGGCCAGGCGTCTGAAGCATAAGATCAACAACAAGCGTCTGCTGATCTCAGAAAGCCAGCGGCTGAATCTGTTAAAACCGTATATCAGGAATCTGACACTCGACCAGGTTCACGAAGCGTTTAAAGCATGTTGGCAGCCGGACCACCGACTGGTCATGGTGACAGGAAATGCCCGGATTAAAAATCCAGGTGCGGAATCTGAAATCCTTAAAACGTATCAGGCCAGCTGCAAGGAAAAGGTTGCAGCACATAAGGATATAGAGACCAAGCCATTTCCCTATCTTGATCAATCTGAAAAAAAAGGCGTTATCAGGGAACGCGTTGTCACGGCAAGGGATCTGGGGATCGATACCATTGTTTTTCAAAATAATGTCCGCTTGAATATCAAGAAAACCCAGTTCAAACCCAACACCTTCCAGATCAAGGTCTGTTTCGGCCCGGGAAAAGCATCTGAGCCGCTTGACAAACCCGGCCTTGCAAAGCTTGCAGCCTCCGTGCTCAGCCAAAGCGGTCTGGGACAGATGGATATGGATCAACTTGACCAGGCCCTGGCAGGTAAAAAAGTCCATTCAAATATGGGCATCCGGGACAGTTTCTTCTTTTATTCCGGAGCAGGCCACCCTGACGATGCCGCCACCTTATTTCAACTGGTAAATCATTTTTTCAGGGATCCGGGGTTCAGTGAGAAAGCCCTCTCGCTTGCCAAAATAAGGTATCGGCAGCAGTATGAAAAATCTGAGCGGACCCTGGACGGTAAAATGAAGATCGATGGAGATCGTTTTCTGGCAGGGAACGATCCTCGTTTTGGAATACCGGCCCCTGAAACTCTCGATCAATATACACTCGAAGATGTTAAAAACTGGATCCTGCCGCATATCAGCCAGGCCCCGATAGAGATCTCCATTGTCGGGGATATCGATACAGACGTCATGACCCAGTTGGCTGCCAGGTACCTTGGCTCGCTTAGCAGGCGAGAACCGTTTGAAAAGCAACCGGGAAAAATGGGGCCTGTCCGTTTCCCGCATGGTGAAAAGCGCGTCCTGACAGTTGATACCAAAATCGAATCCGCCATCGCCCGGGTGGCGTTTTTAACAGATGATTTCTGGGATATTGCCCAGACCCGACAGTTATCTTTGCTGGCACAGGTGCTGTCTGAACGGGTCAGAAAAAAAATTCGAGAAGAACTTGGCGAATCCTACTCCCCCTATGTGTATAATCATCCGTCCTCCATTTTTAAAGGTTACGGCGTTATGCACATGGTGGTCAAAATCCAGCCGGGCAGCCAGGACATCGTTTTTGAAAAATTGAAAGCGATTGTTGATTCTGTACTCTCATCAGGCATCACTGAAAAGGAGACCCGGTTTGCGCTCAATCCGGTTCTGACTCATCTGAAAACCCTTCGTGAATCAAACCGCTACTGGCTTAAT
>CAZLNA010000110.1:0-6884 GCA_964560485.1 uncultured Desulfobacula sp.
CACTCAATGAATACGCCCATTAAAAATTTATCCGGCGGCAATATCCAGAAGCTGATCCTGGGCCGTGAAATCAGTGAACCGCCTCGGCTGCTGGTGGCCTCCCACCCCACATACGGTCTTGATGTGGGCGCCACGCAGTTCATCCGGGAGCAGCTGCTCAAACTCAGGCGGCAGGGCAGCGCAGTCCTCCTTTTTTCAGAGGACCTTGAAGAAATCTTTGAGTTATGTGACCGCATCGCCGTCATCTTTGACGGCCGGCTCATGGCTCTCCTGGATGCGGGTGATCCCCGGCTGCGCGACATCGGCCTGATGATGGCCGGCGCCTGCCAGATCACAGATAGTGAACCGGTTGAGACCGGTTTCGCCGGCGAGGTCCATCCATGATCCGGATATCGGTAACCAAGCGTTTCCAGACATCCACCCGCCGGGCCATGGCCATCAATGCCATCTCCCTGGCTGCCGGGCTTGCTGCGGTCAGCCTCGTATTTCTGGCAGCCGGCATCAACCCTTTCTATGCGCTGTTTCGAATATTTTCAGGTTCGTTCGGGTCAATCTACGGATTCCAGGAAACCCTGACCAAAGCAATCCCCCTGATCCTCATCGGCGCAGGGTTGACCTTTGCTTTCAGGGCCAAATTCTGGAACATCGGTGCAGAAGGGCAGCTTCTGATGGGAGCTGTGGCCGGCACCTGGGTCGGGCTGACCTTCGGCAGCAGCCTGCCGTCGATGATCCTGATCCCGATGATGTTTCTGGCAGGGTTTCTCGGTGGCGGGGTTCTTGGCATTATTCCAGCCTATTTAAAGATCCGGTTTGCCATCAATGAAGTGATCTCAACCCTGATGCTCAATTATATCTGTGCACAGTTCATTATCATGCTCATTGTGGGGCCCTGGAAAGGGACGGCCCGTTTCGGATATCCGGGTACGGACAGTTTTGCTGCCGCAGCCGTCCTCGGTGTTTTTCCCGGAACCCGTATCCATTATGCCACCCTTGCCCTGGCCCTGGCCAGCGTGTTCATCCTCTACAAAATCATTTTCACCACCCGCTTCGGTTATGAGGCCCGGGTGGTGGGTGAAAACCCGGATGCAGGCAAATACGCAGGCGTCAATTTCATGAAGACCACACTCATTCTGATGCTTGTCAGCGGCGGGCTGGCCGGCCTGGCCGGTGTGGGGGAAGTCGCAGGGATTCATCACTATCTCGGAGAGCCCTATGACATGTCATCCGGCTATGGGTTCACTGCCATTATCGTGGCCTGGCTGGCCAAGCTCAACCCGCTCTACACCATTTTTTCAGCCATCTTCTTTGCCGGTATCATGGTGGGCGGGGATGCCATAAAAATTTCTTTAGGACTGCCGGCAGCCACTGTGGATCTTGTGAACGGCATCTTTCTGATCTTTTTAATCATAAAAGAGTATTTCCTCAATCACACTGTCAACATCCGGCTCACCCGCAAAGGAGAGCACTGATATGGAAGAATTGATCCTGTCCACCCTTCAGAGAACCCTGGTTGCTGCCACGCCCCTGCTGCTGGCCACAACCGGAGAAATCATCTGTGAACGCTCCGGTATCCTGAACCTGGGCGTGGAAGGGGTGATGGCCATCGGCGCGGTCATCGCATTCATTGTCACCATGGCAACGGGCCAGCCCTGGCTCGGTGTGCTTGCCGCGTCTGCCGCCGGCATGGCCCTCTGTGTGATTCACGCCCTGGCCTGTATCACCCTTCAGGCCAACCAGGTCGTCTCAGGCCTGGCCCTGACCATGATCGGCCTTGGGCTCTCCGTGATTCTGGGCAAACCGTATGTAGGCACACCATTAAAAGTTAAAATGGAGGATTTCCAGATACCGGTTCTCTCTGACATCCCTTTTGTCGGTGACATCTTTTTCAATCAAAGCCCCATGTTCTACCTGGCTGTGGTGCTCTCTCTGGCAGCCTGGTTTTTCATGGAACAGACCCTTGGCGGCATCCGGCTCAAGGCATCCGGAGAAAACCCCAAAGCTGCTGAAACCCAGGGCGTGAACGTCACGCTCGTCCGCTACCTCTCTGTGATCATCGGGGGTGGATTTTACGGCCTGGCCGGTGCCTTTTTATCCATCTCCTATTCAACCTCCTGGATTGAAGGCATGACTGCCGGCCGGGGATGGATTGCCATTGCCCTGACCATATTCGCCCTGTGGAATCCGCTTCGGGCCATCTGGTCTGCCTGCCTGTTCGGCGGTATCTTCGTCGCCCAGTACCGAATGCAGGCCCTTGGAATCTCTCCGCATTTTCTGGCGATGCTGCCCTATCTGGCCACCCTTGCCATCCTCTTGTTCATCAGCTTCAAGGATCCGAAAAAACTCAATGCCCCGGCCATGCTTGCAGAGCCGTACCAGCGGGGCGAGCGTTAATAAAACCTTTGACTTTTCAGCCAAGTTTATTGATAATTGGGCCAATTACTCATTCATTGCTAAAGGAGACAATATGTCACAGCCGATGGTGTCCATTGATGAAATTTCAAAAATTTTCTTAAAAACCGCCCAGAGCAATCTTGAGACCAATACCAAGCAGGAAATCACCTATTCCAAAACCATCCAGAAAACCCCCAAAGTGTCAATGAAACCCGATCTGACCAGCTTTGTCCAGTTCAACGGGGACTATAACGGGCTGGTGGTAATGAATTTCAGCGCAGATGCTGCATTTGAAATCTATAAGTCCTATATGCTGGCCATGGGTATTCCCAAAGAAGAACTGGCTACCACGGTTGCCTCTCCGGAAGTGACCGATACCATCGGTGAAATTACCAACCAGATCATGGGACAGCTGATCAAGGATATCGAAGAAAAATATGAACTTAATGCGGTGTTCGGCCAGCCCAAAGCCCTGACTCTCAACTCATCCATCACCCTTGTGATTGATTCTGACTATGGTGAAAACCGCCGCCTCTCATTTAAAATCGGCAACTACAGTTTCAGGATCGAGCTGGCCATGGAACACACTGAATTTGTCATTATCTAGCTGCACTATCCTTAGTTTATGAAACCTTTACGCACTCTTTTCAGTTTCTGGTTATTTTCGTCCCTGCTCCTGACCGCACCCAGCGATGCAGCAGCCATTTCTATTTTAGAAGAACAGAAACTGGCCAAACAATTCATGGCAATGGTGGAAAAGCAGAATGCCCTGATGGAAGACCCGATTGTTGTCCATATGGTACGGCAGGTGGGCATACATCTGCTCAGAAATATTTCAAACCAGCCCTTTGAATATCATTTTTATGTGGTCAATGAAGATGTGTTCAATGCATTTGCCGCACCCGGAGCCAATATTTTCTTCTACCGCGGCCTGATCACCTCCCTGGAAAGTGTGGATGAATTTGCCGGCATTGTAAGCCACGAAATTGCCCATGCTGCCAGCCGACATGTATCAGAATCCATCGACCGGGCCAAATATGTCAATTTCGGCACCCTTGCCGGCATCCTGGCAGGCGCCATCATTGGCAGCAATTCAGGGGGAAACGCCGGGGCCACAATTGCCCAGGGGGCTCTGGCACTCGGCCAGACCGCCATGCTCGCCTATACCCGTGAAAATGAAACAGAGGCCGATGAAAAGGGGATCATGTTCCTCAAACAGAGCTGTTTCAAGCCTGAGGGCCTTTTGTCCGGCCTGATGAAAATCAGGAATGCAGATTTCAGAGGGGTTGAAAAGATCCCGGAATATGTCAAAACCCATCCGGGAACAGGAAACCGGGTCGCACATATTGAATCCATCCTTTCCACCTATAAGCCGTCAGGCACCCCGCTCCCATGCCCGGATAATTTACGGTTTGACATGGTCAAATACCGGCTGCTCGGTCTTTATACAGAGATTGACAAGGCAGAGAAGATCCTGACCGATGCCTTGAAAGAGGATGATTCAAATGCAGCGGTCCATTACGGGTTAGGCCTGCTGTATGAGCGGAAATTTTTAAGCGACAAGGCCATGGCCCATTTGAGAAAAGGGCTTGCAATCAATGTGTTTGACCCGATGATCCTGCTTGAAATGGGCCGGCTCTACCTGTCTGACCGGGCTCCGGATAAGGCGCTGCAGGTGCTTTCCGGCCTTGAAACAGATCCGGTGGTGGGGGTGATGGCACGGTTTTATCAGGCCAGCGCCAACCTTGAACTGCGGAACCTGTCCAAAGCCAGAATTGGTTTTAATTCTGTCATCAACAAAATTCCATCCTTCTATCCCCAGGCCTATTTAAAACTGGCCAATGTGTATTCGCTTGAAAAGAATACCGGCATGTCCGCCTATCACCTGGGGCACTATTATCACCTGATCAAAAAAGACAAGACAGCCAAAGTCCATCTCAACCGGGCACTGGCCACCCTGTCTGATGAGAAGACAAGAGAAAAGGCCGAGGCCCTGCTGAAAAAAATCGAAAAAAAGAAATCACCGGTTAAACCGGCAAATACCTCTCCCAGAAGGCCGAGACGGTAATGCCGAATGCATAGAGGTAAAGAATATTTGTGAATAGTAAATATTTTGTTGACAATTCACAAATTCCATCCTACACTCCACCCATACGAACAAAATGGGCAGATCCCAAAAAACCATTGACAGGAAGCGATGCCTAAAAGCAAAGAAGAAACAAGAGAACAGATCCTGGCTGCTGCATCAGACCGGATACTCAAATACGGGTTTAACAAAACCACCATGAATGAGATTGCAAAAGACTGCAATATGTCTGCAGCCAATATCTACCGGTTTTTCAAAAACAAGAATGACATTGCAGCAGCCCTGGCGCTTGAATCATTCCATGAAGCGGAAACGCTTTTAAAAGCGCTGGCCCGGGAAAGTCAAAAAGCCCCTGTTGAAAAGCTCAAAGCCTTTACCATCGCACAGGTGAGAATGAATTACGAGATGTTTAACGAACAGCCGAACTGTTTTGAAGTGGTGAATTATATCATGGCTGAAAGAGATGATCTGATCATGCCCCATGCAGACAGGATCACCTCTTTTCTGGCTGAAATCCTGGCCGAAGGAAACCAGGCCGGGATATTTGATATAGATGATATTTTCACCATGGCCGACACCTTTTTAAAGGCCGTCAAAATGTTCCTGTGCCCGGCATTCATTCACATGTATTCCCTGGAAGAAATGGAAGAATCTGCAGAGCGGGTGATCGATCTTCTGGTCAGAGGTCTGGAAAAGCGGTAAAAAATTTTTGCCCATTTTGTGAATATTTTACAATAAATTTATTATTAATTATTCACTGTCCGATCCAAAAGGAGAATGCCCATGGCAGCCCTGGAAAAAAAAATCGGCACCTTTATCCTCACCTACCGGTGGCTGATCATACTGGCCACACTGGGTCTGGTCTTTTTTGCCGTGTCCGGAACACAGTATCTTTCATTCAGCAGTGATTCCCGCGTATTTTTCAGTGATAAGAACCCTCAGCTTCAGGCACTGGAAGCGCTTGAAAACACCTTTACCAAAGACGACAATATCATCATTGTCCTTGCCCCGAAAAACAGGAATGTCTTCACACAACAAACCCTGAGCGCCATAGAGGAACTGACCCGTGAAAGCTGGAAAATCCCCTATTCCAGCCGGGTAGATTCCATCACCAATTTCCAGCATACCTATTCCAGGGATGACGATCTGGTGGTGGCGGATCTGGTCACCAATGCCGGCGCACTGACCCAGGAGCAGCTGGTGAAAATCCGGCAGACCGCATTGTCAGAACCTCTTCTGGTCCATCGATTAATTTCCGCATCCGGCCATGTCACATCCGTGAACATCACGGCCATCAAACAGGATGACGGCAATGACGTGGCCGGCACCGTTGTGGCCCACGTCCGCAAACTGGTCAGGGAATTCGGTGACAGGCATCCGGATATCGATGTGTATCTGACCGGGGGCCTGATGGTGGACAAGACGTTTGAAGAGGCCAGCAAACGGGATATGACCTCCCTTATCCCCATCATGTTCGGCGTGCTGATTCTTTTTATGGGAATTGCCCTGCGCTCGGCTGTCAGCACGGCCGCCACCCTGCTGGTGATTTTCTTTTCCATGGCCACCGGTCTCGGCCTGGCCGGCTGGCTCGGCATTGTCATGACCAGCCCGGCCGCCAACGCACCGGTCATTATCATGACGCTTGCTGTGGCAGATTCGATTCATATCCTGGTCACCATCATCGCCCAGATGAGAAAGGGAAAAACAAAGGCTGATGCCATAAAAGAATCGCTGCGCATCAACCTGCAGCCGGTCTTTTTAACCAGTCTCACCACAGCCATCGGCTTTCTGACCATGAATTTTTCAGATGCTCCGCCATTCAGGGATCTGGGCAATATCGTGGCCATGGGCATCACCGCCGCCTTTTTCTTTTCCATCTTTTTTCTGCCGGCCCTGCTCTCAGTGCTGCCTTTGAAAATTAAAAAGACACCGCCCACCCAGTCTGAAAACCGCTTTTTTGAAAGCATTGCCCAGTTCACCATCCGTCATTACCGGCGCCTGGTGCCCGGGATTCTTGTTCTTTCACTGCTCATCACCATGGGAATCCTGAGAATAGAGCTTGATGATGATTTCATGAAATATTTTGATCACCGCTATGAATTCAGGCAGCATTCAGACTTTTTTGAGGACAACCTTTCCGGCATGAACATTATTGAATACTCTTTGAATGCCGGGGAAACAAACGGGATCAATGATCCGGAATATTTGCAGACAGTTGAACGGTTTGCCCAATGGTACCGGAACCAGCCCGGCGTTGTCCATGTGAATGCCATTACCGACATTATCAAACGGCTGAACAAAAACATGCACAGCGACGACCCGGCATATTACCGTGTCCCACAGGACCGGGAACTGGCTGCCCAGTATTTCCTGCTCTATGAAATGTCCCTGCCTTTCGGGCTTGACC
>CAZLNA010000111.1:0-6835 GCA_964560485.1 uncultured Desulfobacula sp.
GATCAGGTGATTAAAAGCTTCTTCATACAGACCCGCCTCAAGGTAGGCCATGCCCACGGAGAATTCAAGGTTGCGGCTGCCCATCCGGTCGATCCGGTTGTGTTCAGACTCATACCGGTTCAAAACCTGGGTATATTCATCTGCCTTGAGTTTTTTTTTAAACAGTTTTTCATAGGCCCGCTGCATGAGTTTAACCGCCTCGTAGCGAAGCCCTCTGGGGTGGGTGGAGAGCAGGTCTTCAATCTCCTTGATGCATTTGTCGTACTCGCCGTTTTTCTGATAGATTTCCGCCAGGCGCATCATGGCGATTCTGGAATATTTATTTTCTGGAAACCTGTTCTTGATCATTTCATAGATTTCCATTTTTTCCTTGTCTTTTCTCATATACCTGGCAATGCCGATGGAGCTTGCGATAAACCCTTCTGAATCCGGAAATTTTTGCCGGACGAGCTCATAGACCTTTATCGCCTTTTCCTCGTTGTTTTCCATGCCATACGTGTCGCCAACACGGCTTAAAATCACATCCGGCTGAGGAATGGCAGGAAAAAGATTGAGGGACCGGGTCAGGCTTTCCCTGGCTTCCCGGCTCAGCCCCACTTCATAATTGGCATTTCCGATATAGAGAAGAAGATCATGGTTTTCATAGACTTTTTTCGGATTTGATGAAACCACATAGTTGAGCACCGTGAGGGCATCCAGATACCGGCGTATTTTGAACAGGGCCCTTCCGTAACCGATTCCGGCGTCTGCAATATAGCTGTTTTCCTCTGTGTCCTCAAACACCTGCTGGTAATATTTCAGTGCCCTGTCCTGATGGCCTTTGATCTCATAGATGGTGGCCAGATGATACATCACCTCTGCAAGGCCGGTGTATTGAAGGTATCCCTGCTTGACGATATTGAAATACCCCTCTGCAGCAGAAACATTATTCAGCTGTTTTTGGATGATACCGATGGCGGTATATCCGAAGGGCAGGTACTCGGATTTTGGATAGGTGATCAGGGCGTCCTGGAACAGCCTTTCCGCCTGGATCAGGCGGGTGTAATCCTCTTTCGGCGTCCCCTTGTAATAGGCATAGGCTTTTAAAAAAAAGGCTTCTTCCACACAGGCGACATTCTCCTGAGTAATATAGCGCTCAAGGATATCCACAGCCTTGCCATACGTCTTCTGGGCCACCATTTTGGCTGCTTTCTCAATCACCGGTTCAGTGCAGTCGGATTGATCAATTATCCGGACAAGGTCAGTCAGATCCCCTTTAAACCGGCTCTTCTCCCGTTTCGGCGGGATATAGGCAACCGGTTTAGGGATGACCGCTTCTTTTTTGGGGGTAAGCGCTGCTTTGGCTTTGGGAGCGGCCTTCACCAGGGGCAGTTTGACCGGATCCGGCAGGCCTGAGGGTGACGTCTTTACAGCCGGGGGAGCTTTTTCTGCGGCTGGCGGCGCAGCGGGTGTCTGCTTTTTGACACTGGCGGGCGCAGGCGGCTGGGATACGGGTGCGGGCACGGCAGCAGCCGTTTTTTCGGTCGGCTGGGGCGCTGCTTCAGGTGCAGGGGGTGCAGCCGGTCCGGCACTCTTTTTTTCAAGCGCCACAGTAAACATCGAATTGGACGAATTAAACCCGGATGCCACATGCGAGAACGGCCGGATTGACGTCAAAACGACTGCCAGCACGTTATTATCCAGTTTTTCAACACCGAGGTTCTGGAGTTTGCCGCCCCTGCGGCCCTCGATTTTAAACCCTTTTGCCAGAGAGACACCTTTAAGGGCGACCAGCAGCTCTTTAGGCTCGACCTTGATAACTTTCACCGGCATGCGGCCGGTGACGTGAAGCTGGATCGTTAAGGGGTCATGGCTGATGATGATCTTTTTAAGGCCTGCCTGCTTCGCATGAACCGGCAATGCCAACATCAGCAGCAGGCTGATGACGATAACGCACCTGCTTACAAGAATGTGTTTGACTGATCGTGGCTTACTCATAATCTTGACTTTTCATTATGGATTAATTTCATCTCAAGACTGAATAAAGCAATTAACATGCCATTTCATGATCCATCGCTATGATAACAGATCATTTCAAGGATTTAAAGCAAAGATTATCTCAGGTCTGCCACAAAGGCCTTTTCTGGCATCTGTATTTTTTGCGTTACCCTTTAAAAATAATGCAGGCCGGCTGTCCTGACAACGCTGGAACGGCTTATGCCGTGCGTCCTGTGGTTTTTTGTCGAAGAAGACAAATAGCGCACCGCTTTATGGCAGGTTCCGGGAAACGCTCAGGGGATGGTGGATGACAATCGTCATTAACGGGAAATTTTTAAGGTGTATTCCTGAACCGTGCAATATCCGGCAGCAGGAGGAATGTCAAAAAAATGGCAGCCGTGTTATTCAAACACCGGCATCTGGCAGTCGGGCTCAATGTTCATTTTTTTGATTCTTTCAACCAGGGTGGTCCGGTTCATCTGCAGCAGTTCCGCAGCCCGGGCCTTTACCCACCCGGTTTCATTCAGGGCATGGAGGATCAGGGAGCGCTGGTATTGTTCCACTGCATCGTTAAAACCGACCCGGTTGTGGAAAACCGAGGCCACATTCACATACGGGCTGCAGGAGGTGTTGGTCACCATGTAATCCGGCAGGTCGGAAAGCTCAATGGAAGGTCCTTCCACCAGCACGGAAAGCCGTTCAACAAGATTTTCAAGTTCCCGGATGTTGCCTGGCCAGTCATATTTAAGCATGGCATCACAGGCCGGGTCTGAAATCATTTTTTTCTCATACCCCTGAGTCCGCTGCTCCAGCCGTTCCTGGAAAAAACCGGCCAGATGGAGGATATCCTCTTTTCTTTCCCTGAGCGGAAGGATATGGATGGGGATGACATTTAGCCGGTAAAAAAGGTCTTCCCTGAACGTTCCGTCGCTGATGGCGGCTGCCAGGTCCTTATTGGTGGCAGAGATGACCCGGATGTCCACTTCAATGGTACCGGTTCCGCCGACCCGCTCAAACTGGCGTTCCTGAATCGCACGAAGCAGTTTCACCTGAAGCTCAGGGCTCATGTCCCCGATCTCATCTAAGAATATGGTCCCTTTGTCTGCAATTTCAAACCGTCCGGTCCTTGAACGGTGTGCGCCGGTAAATGCGCCTTTTTCATGACCAAAGAGTTCACTTTCTAAAAGTTCGCCTGGAATTGCCCCGCAGTTAATCACCACCATGGGGCCGCTTTTTCTGGAGGAATTATTGTGGATGGCTCTGGCAATCAGTTCTTTTCCGGTACCGCTTTCTCCGGTGATCAGAACGGACGAATCGGATTTCGACACTTTTCTGGCCGTGTCGAGCACCTGGCTCATGCCGCTGCTGGTGCCGGCGATTCCGGACCGGTCAAACCTGTCGGCAGCCTGGTGTGCTGCACCGGCCGCAGGTGCGTTCCCGGATACGGCAGATGAGGTGGCTATGCTCATTTTAAAATCTTTTCAAGCTTGTCTGATATTGCTTCTGCCGTAAACGGTTTGACTACGTAGTTGGACACACCGGCCTGTACAGCCTCAATGACATTCTGTTTCTGTGCTTCTGCAGTTACCATTAAAAAAGGAGTGGTCTTGTATGTATCGCTGGCACGGACTTTTTTTAATAACTCAAGACCGGTCATTTTGGGCATGTTCCAGTCTGAAATAATCAGGTCAATCTGCTGTCCTTCAAGCAGTTCCCAGGCGGTGGTACCATCATCAGCTTCCACAAGATTTTTAAAACCCAGCTGTTTCAAAATATTTTTCAGAATACGGCGCATGGTAGCAAAATCGTCAACAATCAATACTTTGATGGATGTGTCCATTGCCACATTTCCCTCCTTCTATTATTAAAGACTCCCCCTCTAACGCTCAAAACAGACTTCAATTGTGAAATCGCCTTTATCTGTGGTAAACGGAATCGCTATCTTGGGCCCTTCCGTATAATGCCTGATACTGTGATTGTGCCCGGTCACCACCGAAGGGATGGCGGCCTTGAATACCTTGCCCATCTCTTCGAGCTCCCGCCGGGCCTGGCCGGAAATCATATTGGTCAGTTCGCCCACGGCATCTGCAATTTCACTGTTGAGTTCACTCATGGTTTCACCGAACATATTGGAGACAACAGTTAAAATGCACTGTTCCTCAAATGTCACGGCAATGGTGCCGTTGGCCACACCAGTCAGCCCAAGGACACCGGACACGTCGCCGACAGCGACATTGTCTTTTTTCAGGTATGGTTTCCCAGCATTGACCGTGATAAATGCCATGGTTTCCAGTACGTTGATGGTTGCATTGATAAACGGATTTACAAGCTTAACATCCATTTCCACACTTCCTCGAAAGCAAGATCAAACAGGGCCTATAAAATTTCATCCGCATTGTTGTAATAAACAATATTTTTAAGGTGCGTATAGGTGTCCACATCCATGGAATCGAACTCAATACCCATACCGTTCTCTGCTTCCCGGACAATCGTGGCGTTTATCGATAGTTCAATGTCATCAATCCCGCCGGTCAGATACACCTTTACCTTGCAGGCAGTGCCGGCCGGAAGTTTTTTAGGGGTGCTGACAAATATCCCCCGAATACTCAGATCTTTTGAATTGCCGTCCAGGTGGATCTTCTCCCCGTTGGCATCAATGACAATGTGAATTGCCGTTTTGAATCCAACCCTGACATATTTTCGTCTTTCTTTCCCGTTAGCGGCAACCACGTATCAATTATCTCCATGTCCGATGCAACGTACGATATTCGATTAAGATCACGTTAGCACATTTTAAACTACGGCTCAACCCATTAAAAATCATCAGGAAGGTCCTGATCTGCGACCCGTAAAAACGCCTGTACAACCTCAGGATCGAACTGGGTGCCCGTGTTTTCCTTAATGATTTCGATGACCCTGGTTTTGTCCATTTTTTTCCGGTATGCACGGTCTGAGGCCATGGCGTCAAAAGCATCTGCCACACAGAGGATTCTGGATAATTTGGGGATTTCATCACCTTTCAGGCCGTCCGGATACCCTTTGCCGTCAATGCGTTCGTGATGATGCCGGATGATTTCCATTTCCCTGTCCCACAACCCGAGTTTGCTGATAATGTCTGCACCGATGACAGGGTGCTCCTTTATCTTCTCATATTCCTCGCTGGTCAGCCGGCCGGGCTTGAGCAGAATGTCGTCACGGATACCGATTTTGCCGATATCATGCAGGCTGCCGGCAAAATTGATAATATCCACTTCCTCTTCACTGCAACCCATTTCCTCGGCAATCATGTCTGCATACTTGGCCACCCGGGTGGAATGCTTTCGTGTATAAAGATCCCGGACCTCAAGCGCGGTAACAAAGGCATAGAGCGTGGAAAACAGGTTGTCATAAATATTTTCGTAAAGCGCTATATTCTCGATGGCAGACGCTGCTTTCTGGGTGATGAAACTCATATAATAGATGTCTTTTTCATTGAACAGCTTTGCATCATTGAATGAAAAAGCGCTGGCCACGCCGAATGTTTTCTCCCTGATCTTGAGCGGTACGATCATCAGGGAGCGGACCTCATCGTCAAGCCGGTCATTTTTACCGGGATCTGCAATCAGGCAGGGGTTATGATCCTGTTCCAGGATATCAAGGATAAATTCATTTGCACTCGAGGACAGATCACTGCCAAAGATAGTGCGGATCTCCTCGCTGATGGCGCCGCTGTCACTACTGGCCACCTGAACCAGAGAGCGGTCCTGGTCTGAATAAATATGGAAAAAAACCTTGTCGGCCTTGAGTTCTTCCACCCCAAGGTCGACCACTTTGTTGAAAATGCTGTAACTCGAGTCCGTGGCTGAGAAATCCTCCATGACCCGGTTCAGGGTATTGACCTCTTCTATCCGGTCAAGCAGTTCTGAATTAAGCTTTTTCAAACGCTCCTGGCGTTCCACCTCTTCCTTGAGGATCAGGTTTTCAACAAAGAGTTCGCGTTCGCGCAGGATCCGCTTTAAAGTCAATTCCATCTGCTCAAGGTTCACCGGTTTGATCAGATAGTCGACCACCCCGTTTTTCAGGGTCTGGATGGTATTTTCAAGGGAGGGATAACCGGTCATGACCACCACCGGCAGCGTGCTCTCGATCTGCCGGATGCGTTCAGCAAGCTCAAGGCCGTCCATCTGGGGCATGTTGATATCTGTGAACACGCACCCGATGGTCACCCGGTTCAGAACATCCAGGGCTTCCAAACCGTTTGAGGCAGTATAGACCTCATACCCTTTTCTTTGAAAATACCCTTCAGTTACATCCAGGATACCCTCTTCGTCGTCAACCACCAGAAGTTTGACCGGGTCTGTCTTCATCATTGTTTAAGCCAACCTTGTTTGCAATGCTTTATCATCGAATAAATGTACCCCATACCTTGGTTTTTATCAACCCCAAAACATCCTGCGGGCATCTGCCGGTCTTTCAAGAATTAAATTCGAATATATCAATTTTTTTTGAAATTATATTCTTGACAAAGAAGATAAAAATGAATAATATTCTAAATAACCCTGACAATCACCCATAATCGCAATGAGAGACACAATGGATGCCATTGACTTTAAAATCCTTAAAATCCTGCAGAAAAAAGCCAGAATTCCCAATGTTGAAGTGGCCAGACAGGTAGACATGGCCCCGTCTGCTGTTCTGGAAAGGATTAAAAAGCTCGAGGCCAGGGGAATTATCCAGGGGTACGAGGTCCGGCTTGACCCGGAACGATTCAACTGCGGAATGGTTGCCTTTGTCAAAATCAAAACAGAGTATCCCGGCCAGATCGGACAGCTCGGCAGGGCCCTGTCTGCCATGGAACAGATCCAGGAAGTACACTACC
>CAZLNA010000112.1:0-3588 GCA_964560485.1 uncultured Desulfobacula sp.
TCGCCAGGTAGGAGCCGCCGTAATCCTTGCGCGTCACCAGCAGCAGCTTGGGCACCGTGGCTTCTGAATAGCACCACAGCAGCTTGGCCCCGTGGCGGATGATACCGCCCCACTCCTGGTTGCTGCCCGGCAGATAACCCGGCACGTCTGCAATGGTCAGCATCGGGATGTTGAAGGCATCACAGAAACGGATAAAGCGGGTGGCCTTGTCCGAGGCATCGATATCAAGGCAGCCGGCCAGGAAATCCGGCTGGTTCGCGATAATGCCGATCACCCTGCCGTTGAGCCGGGCAAAACAGACCACAATGTTTTTGGCAAAGTATTCATGGGGTTCAAAAAAACTGCCGTCATCCACGATCTCAGAAATCACCGCTTTGATATCATAGGAAGAATTCGGATTATCAGGGATCACCGTGTCGAGTGCAGGGGCTTCGCGACAGGGGTCATCTGTCGGCGGAACATAGGGCGGATCTTCCATGTTGTTGGACGGCAGATAGGACAGCAGGGCCCGGACCCGGGCAATGGCGTCTTCATCCGAATCACAGGCAAACTGGGCAACCCCTGATTTTTCATTGTGCGCCATGGCCCCGCCGAGTTCTTCAAAAGTAATCTCCTCCCCTGTGACCGCCTTGATCACATTCGGGCCGGTGATAAACATATAGCTCGACTCTTTGACCATGAAGATAAAATCAGTCATTGCCGGAGAGTAAACCGCCCCGCCTGCTGTGGGTCCCATAATGGCTGAAATCTGGGGGATCACGCCGGATGCGGCGGAATTGCGGAAAAAGATCTCCCCATAGCCGGACAGGGCATCAATGCCTTCCTGAATTCTGGCACCGCCTGAGTCGTTCATTCCGACAATGGGTGCGCCCGCCTTCATGGCCATATCCATCACCTTGCAGATTTTCTTGGCCTGCATTTCTCCCAGGGAGCCTGCCCGGGAAGTAAAATCCTGTGCATAGGCAAACACGGTCCGGCCGTCTATTTTTCCGTGGCCGGTAATCACACCGTCAGCCGGGATCTGGGTGTCCTCCATCCCGAAGTTGGTGCATCGATGGGTTACAAACATGTCCAGTTCCCGGAACGTTCCCGGATCGAATAAGATATCCAGGCGTTCTCTGGCATTGAGTTTTCCTTTTTCTTTTCTCTTTTCAAGGGCTTTTTCTCCGCCCATGCGCTTGATTTCCTGCTCCTTTTGTTTCAGCTCTTCAATTTTTTCAGAGGTGACACCCATAATCAAAACCTTTCTTTTTATTAGTAATCCTAAAGTGATGCCCCGCGCAGGCCTTTGGCCTGACAAACCCTGTCCAATATACTGATAGCAACCCAATTGGTTTAACGGACTGCCTTGGCGGCTATTCGCCGAGAATACAATGATTTAAATCTTAAGGTCAACAATAATTTGTACTAAAAAAAACCATTCCATAACCCCTGCATTTTACTCCTTTTTGTCTGCACAAGCAGAAACGGATAAGCCATTGTCTGCCGCGGCTTTTCTGCTTGCGTTCAAAGCAGATTCCCGCTATGGTAAGACTAGTCATCCATCATACCAGAAAAACAGGGCCATCCGGGAGAAACCGATGACAGAAGCGGTTCAGCATCATCTACTCATCGTTGAAGGCGATCGCGAAAACAGGGAACGCATCGCTGAAATATTGGAAGGACAATCCCTTGCGCACCGCTTTGCAGACACCGGAGAGGCCGCGCTTGATACCATTAAAAACGCGGACACGCCTTTTTCCCTGATCCTGTCCGCCCAGAGCCTGGCGGGAATGAACGGCACCTCTTTGCTGGAACAGGCCAGGAAAGTGACACCTGACACGGTCCGGTTTCTCATGGCAAAATATTCTGAAATGGAAACCATCATCCATGCGGTGAACGAAAGCGCTGTGAACCGGTTCTTTGTCAAACCTTTTGAGACAGAAGATCTTATCCATGCCGTCCATGCCGGGCTGAAACAATATGCCTCGTTTCTCGAGCACGAGCAGCTGCTGGTCCTGGCAAAAGAGCAGAATGCCAAGCTCTATGATCTCGGGTGCGACCTCATGGAGGCCACTACCGCTCATAACAGCGCTGTCCAGCGCCTGGAAGGGGAAATCGAGAAGCTGAAAAATGATATCCTCGCCCTGCAGGCAAACAGGGAAACGCCTGCAGACGATCCCCTTTCAAAGGCACTCAAAGGGGAATCCGAATACGGGCCTGTGGACGCCCGGATGCTGCTGGCCCTTTTCACTCATTCTGTTCAGGCGCTTTTTTCTGAATTCAGTGAAGCTGCCGAACGCCATGGGTTTGAAATGAAAGAAGTGTCAGGGGATTCGTCATGACAACAAAAAAAAGGCCCACTGCCATTGCCCTTGTCAACACCCCTGAGCTCCTTGAAAAAACACAGGCCCTGCTGATATCCGGCGGATGGAAGGTGATCTGCAAACAGGTCAGTGCCGAGGCCCTCGCACTTCTGGAAAAACTGCCCAAATATGCGGTCCCGCTGTTTATCAGCGATTTCAAGCTTCCCAAAATGGAAGGGGATGATATCCTGCAGAAGGTTCAGGCCATTTCACCGCTCACCCAGCGCATGATCATGGTCCCCACAGACAAACCCGATATTCTCATCAGCGCCATTAACAAAGCCAATATCAACGCCTGCATCACCCTTCCCTTTGAAGACGATGAATTCATTGCCCTGACCCGGAACTGTTACCGGCAGCACCGGCTCATGCTCAAAAAAGAACAGCTCAGGCGGGTCACTGAACATCAGAACCGCCAGATGTATACCATTGCCAAGAAATTAAAGAAAAAAGACGGCGCGTATAAAGCCCTGATTTCTGAAAAAGAGGCGGCCCGGCTGAAGCTCAAATCTGAAAAACGAAAACTTCAGGGCGATCTGAAACAGACCCAGGCCCATGCGCTTTCAGATTATCTGACCGGTAAAGAGATCCAGACAACACCGGACTGCTATGAGAATGAATTTTTCTCATTGTGTTTTCTGATCAAACACCAGCTCCTCTCCCTGGCCAGCAAGGTCGAGATCAACCCGGACGATCTCGACTGCAGAACCGCCCTGGAAAACCGGATCCCGGTCTTGGAAGAAAACGCGGCAGAACAGAAACAAGAAGAGCCCGGGACAGAAACTGAAACATTGGTCCAGCCCGGAGAAGATCAGCCGCCTCCAAACCCTGCTGCTGCGGACTTCCCGCCCCAGGCGCTGGTCAGACAAGTATTGACACGAACCTATGGCCTGGCCCTTAAAACCGAGAGCGATCCTGCGGAATGCCTCCCAGGGGACATGGTCACCCTGATGCCGGGTGATCCAGAAACCAACCCCTGCGGTGAGGATGTGCATCCCCTCGATTGCCGCTATGAGATAACGCTCCTGGAAGACGATGTCAAAGCAAGCATCAAACGCATCCCTTCCAGTGAAGACCGCAGCGATCCGCCCCCGTCCGGCGCAGATATTCTTGACCTGCTGCGCCATAAAGGGATTATCTACGGTGTTCTTGATGACGATGCCATAGATACCTGGCTGACCAAATCCGGGGTGGATCAGATTGTCATTGCAGAAGGATCGGCTGCCCGGCCGGGCAGAAACGG
>CAZLNA010000112.1:3688-6824 GCA_964560485.1 uncultured Desulfobacula sp.
GGGTGGATCAGATTGTCATTGCAGAAGGATCGGCTGCCCGGCCGGGCAGAAACGGGCGGGTGACATTTCATTTTGAAACCGAATTCACCAATCCGGGAAAAATCAATCAAGACGGCACCATTGATTTCAGGGACCGGGGAGAGACCCCTTTTGTGAAGAGTGAAGATCTTATGGCGGAAAAGGACCCGGCTGTTGAAGGCCGGCCCGGCACATCCGTCTATGGGGAAACCATCGAGGTGCCGGAGGTGGAAGACCCGCCCTTTGAAGCCGGTGCCGGCACAACCCTGTCTGAAGACGGGCTGACCATTCATGCCGCCCTCGACGGCCAGCCGCATCTTGATAAGCTCGGCACCATCTCTGTCAACCCGGAACTGGTCATCCCCGGGGATGTGGATTTTGAAACCGGCAATATCGATTTCCAGGGCAATATTGTTGTTAAAGGCATGATCAAGGAAGGGTTCCAGGTCAAAGGCATCCATGTGACAGCCAAGGAGATTGAAGGCGGCATTATTGATATTTCAGGAGACCTGAATGTCTCTGCCGGTATCACCGACGCCACCATATCCGCCCAGGGCAATGTCTATGCCAAATTTGTCAACCATTCCAATATCAATGCATACGGCGACCTGTGTGTTCAAAAGGAGATCATTGACTCCACAATCCTGCTCTCCGGCAGGTGTGTCAATGCTTCCGGCCATATCATCGCCTCTGCCATCACAGCCAAGCTCGGCATCGAAACCGGTGCCGTGGGCACGCCTTCTGCCGGTGTGTCGACATTTAAAGTCGGTGTGGACGAACATATCGAAAAATTAATCGAAACAGTGAATCAGCAACTGGAAACATCGATTGAAAAAACAAAGATGATCAAAGCGGACATCAAGGCAAAAGAAGATGAAGACCATGCCCTGTATGAGCATATTTCTGAAAGGGCCCAGATCCAGGACCGGGCCCAGGTGGATATGAAAGAGATGCTCAAAGAACTCAAAGCGCTGAAAGATGCCGGTGATACCGCGCAAATCCCCCAGGTGACCGACGAAATCAAAAAAATGAAAGAAACGGCAGCCACTGCTGAAAAAGAACTCAACAGCATATTTGAAACCCAGGACCGCATTGCAGATGAGATCAGCCGCATGAAAAACAGCCTGGCTGCTGTGGAAGAAGAGAACAAAAAGCATGTCCAGAAACGCAAAGCGCTCAGGACATTTGCGAAAAAGGACGCGCCTGCGGCCGAAGTCCTTGTTTCCAAAACAGCGGTCCAGGGAACCATTATCAAAGGGCCGCATTCCTCCATCATCCTGCCGGAAGACCGGTCAAACATCAAAATTCATGAGACCAGAGATCCGGAAAGTCCGGCCAACCTCTATATGATGGCGGTCTCTGACGGATAGCCATCCCAAAAACCGCTGCTAACTCCTCTCTGACATTAGAAGGTAATAGCGGCCTTCTTCAGTCTTTCCCCGCTTGATACATCCGGTGCCGTAAATCCGGCATTTTTCCTTGAGCACCGCCCGTGCCTGAATGACCTGTTCCGGAGAGAGCGGCTCGGTCTCAATCAGCCTGGTCAGGGACCGGATCCTGAATTTATCCTGGGAATGACTGGCAGACAGCTGATCCGGGTGCCCCCCGTATTTAATGGTATACGGCTCGTCAATGAGGTACACCGGGGTGTCGTGGCTGATTCTCAGCCAGAGGTCATAATCTTCACACACCATCAGGGTTTCATCAAACAGGCCTTTTTGATCGAGCAGCTCTTTTTTGATCATCACGGCGGACGGACTGACCAGGCAGAGCCAAAGCGAGGGCTCAAATATCATCCCGGATGGTTTCCGGTGCTTTTTCTTTGGGTTGACCCGCCGGTGGTTGCGGATCCAGACCTCCCCGGTCTGGCAGATCAGCGCTTCCGGGTGGGATTCAAAAAAAGCGACCTGGCAGGAAATTTTGTGCGAATCCCAGGTATCATCAGAATCAATCAGGGCAATATATTCGCCGCTGCTGCGCCTTATACCGGCATTGCGGGCCGCACTCACCCCTTTATTGGCCTGGCGGATCACTGTGAGGCGGTCTTCATACGTTTTGAGCAGATCTGCAGTTCCATCTGTTGACCCGTCATCAATGACAATCAGTTCCAGGCAGGGATAATCCTGGGCCAGGACCGAATCAATGGCAGACCCAAGGGACCAGGCCCTGTTGTATGTGGGCAGGATTACGCTGACCAGCGGCCCGGGCGCTGACCCTGGCGGGTGTTGATGCGTTTTATGGTCTGTGGCGCAGGGCATTGGATCCCTTTTTACCAGACTTTGATTGAAAGTGCCAGCATGGGTCTGGTTCAGTTCAGCTGTCAGAAGTCTTCTTTTTTGCTTGCATTTTTTAAAAAAATCGGTACAAAGGGACAATAAACACCCACACAAATAAAAGAATGTTCTGTTGATAACACCCAAACCATCATCACAATTTGTTAACACACGAGGAAAGAATGGGAAAAAATAAATCCGTCCTCCATCTGATTGACAGGGAATGGTGCAAAGGATGCGGCATCTGCATTCATTTCTGCCCCAAAGATGTTCTGGAATTTGATGCTGACGGCAAAGCAGCGGCTGTCCGGCCTGAAGACTGCATCGCCTGTCAGCTCTGCGAACTTCGCTGCCCGGACCTGGCCATCCAGGTTGTTGAACAAGAGAGTGCACCGGCTGCGGCACCGCAAGGCGAAGGAGGAGAAGAAAAATGAACGAAAACATCCGTTTTATACAGGGGAATGAAGCCTGTGTGGAAGGCGCACTCTATGCCGGTGTTGAATTTTTCGCCGGATACCCGATTACGCCGTCCACAGAAATAGCCGAACATCTCTCAGGCCGTCTGCCGCAGCAGGGGGGCAAATTCATCCAGATGGAAGATGAAATCGCTTCCATGGGTGCCATCATCGGCGCCTCTCTCACCGGGCACAAGGTCATGACCGCCACATCCGGGCCTGGATTCTCTCTTAAACAGGAAGCGCTGGGATATGCCTGCATGGCAGAAATTCCCTGCGTCATCGCCAATGTTCAGCGGGGCGGGCCGTCCACGGGAAATCCCACCCATGTCAGCCAGGGGGATGTGAACCAGGCACGGTGGGGAACCCACGGGGATCATTCCATTGTGG
>CAZLNA010000113.1:0-6810 GCA_964560485.1 uncultured Desulfobacula sp.
TTGCCGACACCCTGTACGAAAGTGTGGCCACCCAGGCCGGCACCGCCCAGATGGGGCGCGGTATGGCGGTCGGTTCGGTGACGCAGAATTTTGGCCAGGGATCGTTTGAATCCACGGGCAATACCACCGACCTCTCCATCGGCGGTGACGGTTTTTTTATTCTCCGTCAGTCGAATTCGGAAAATACTTTCTATTCAAGAGCCGGTAACTTCTTTTTTGACAAAGAGGGCAACCTGGTCAACCCGGAAGGATATATTGTCCAGGGCTGGAACCTGGATGATGAAACCGGTGAAGATGTCGGCTCCATCACTGACCTGATCCTCCAGGAGTTCACCAGTCCGCCCAAAAAGAGCGAGGAAATCACGGCCATCACCAACCTGGATGCAGATGCCACCTCCAAGGCGGTCGTCCTGTCCAATATATGGGATTCCAGCCAGACCACCTATATCGGATCAGGCTCTTATGAATATCAGACGGTTATCAAAGCGTACGATGCGCTTGGGTCTACCCATGACATCTCAATTTTTTATGATAAAAAGTCTGGAACGGAATGGGAGTATATCGTGACCATGAACCCGGAGGAAGATAACCGGAACCTGGTTCAGAATACTGATTCAAGAGGGCTTCTGGCACGGGGTTCCATCACCTTCTCCCAGAGTTCAGGTGATATTCTTGACTTTACCATGTCCAAATTCACCGGCCGGATCGGCAATTTTCAGGCCAACGGTGTGAATACAGTAGATGATATCGATTATGAAATCCTGGATTACGATGCCCTGGCCCTGGACGGATACGGGTTCAGCCTTGAGTTTGACGGTACCAACTGGACATTCACAGATGTCAACAATGACGGGTTTATCACAGCCGCTGACCTGCCGGACAACTATGGAAATGCCAAGATCGTCTACTCAGATTCCCAGAATATCCACCTCACCCTGACACCGGATGACTCTGCTGATGTGGATCCGGATCTGAAAATTCAGTTTGCCCAGCCAGCCGTGGCCACAGACTCCATTGGATTTGATGTCAATGACAAAAACGATCTTCACATCCAGGGGATTGAAGGTACCACCTATGCCGGAGATACCGCCAATGACAATACTACCCTGACTATCAACGAACCCGGCGTCATGGACAGGGATTCAGACGATGTCGGTATTATCTGGAACCCCACTGCAGAGACCTGGTACTGGAACAATCCGGTGGCAGCCCAGTCTGCCGGGACCCTGGTGACCAGCCTCTCCACAACCACCTCAACCAGTGTCGGCGTCACCACCTCAGGGATCAATATTACCAATGCCGTGGATCTGAAAATGTATGCCACCAGTATCAAGACCCGATATGATGAACGGGCAGGCGGCTGGGACTGGAACCTGCCGCTGAAGACGGCTGATTTTTCCAGTGAGGTGTTTACATTTACGCCCACCAATGACCCGATTCTCTCCATTCAGACTGCAGGCAGCCAGGGTGCAATGATGTCAGCCACCACAGCCGGGGTGGCCACCACTATCACCCTGTTCTGGGACGGCGGCACCGGCGGCGGTTCGGTCACGGGCTGGCGCTTCAGTGACGGCGGCGGTACCACAGGCATTGCCATATCCACCGCCTCCAGCAGCAGTACCCAGGTGGAATTTCTCCTCTGGGAACGGGACGATGTGGCCAATACCTCATCCGGCGCCTCCACAGTACGATATTCATTCGGCTCCTCTCTGAGCACAGCCGGATCACAGAGCATCGCCTTTCAGGTGGACCCTGCACCGCCCAGGGAATACCCAAATGCCGTCATCACCACTTCAGGCACTGCAGCGACCGGAATCGGCATTGATTTTGATTCTGACCTGACCACAGACCTGATCTTTAATGTGAGCGCCGGCAGTGCAGCCGCTATCAGTGAGGGGTCAAACCTGACTTTTTCCATAGATCCGGATACACCGCCCAGTGAATATGCCAGCGCCACATTGAAAGGCGATCAGACCGAGGCCATCATTGACCTGGACGGATCCGGCAATGAGTCAGATGATGAAGATATTGTTTTTTCATTTGCCACCTCACTCAAGCTGGGAACCTCGACCCACCCGTACAATGACAGAAGTGAGATCGCATTTGACATCAAGGGCTCCACGGCATGGACAGAGATTGCCAAGGATGAAATACGGACCACGGGGTATTATGCTTTTACAGCTGATTTTCTCGGCGGGGAGTTCGGCACCACGGAAACGGATATTGCCTTGAATATCGGCACCCGGTATGATGGGACCAATTTTGTGAACGATTCCTTGTCCACCACCCAGTACTCCAAATCATCGTCCACCATCTTCCAGGATGCGGACGGGTATGCAGCAGGTGACCTTCAGGATGTGGACGTGGCAACCGACGGTATCATCACCGGGGTCTATTCCAATGGTCAGCTGATACCGCTTTTCCGGGTCGGCCTGGCCCGGTTCAGGAACAATTTCGGCCTGTCCAATGAAGGCGGCAACCTGTTCAGCGAGACCCGGGCATCGGGCGGGGCAGTTACCAACAAACCCGGTGAAAACGGCCTGGGCACGCTGGCACCCAATTCCCTGGAAATGTCGAATGTGGATATTTCAGAAGAATTTGTCGGTCTGATTACCCAGCAGAGGGGTTTTCAGGCCAATTCAAAAACAGTGACCACCATTGATGAAATGATGAATACGGTAATCGGTATGAAACGGTAACCGGTTTATTTGATCGATTCCAACAGCGGGGGGAGGGGCCCAGGGGCAACTCCCCCCGCTGTCATTTTTCTGACAGATTCACTGCAGTGATGACGGTTTGACGATTGATTCATGCCTGCCTGCCTTGTCCGGACCCCGGTTTTGGCTTCCCAATAAAAACCTTTGCAAAATTTTTAGACACTATTTATACTGATTTTAAGCTGTTTTTAAGCCTTTGGGCCAGAGGCGGGTCAGAAAGCAGATCCCCTTGGCACAGTGATTGCTATCCTTATCTCCAGTATCACCGATTAACCTTTTAATGACAGGAGTGAGCGTGGCTGACGATATCCTAGATGAAATGGATGAGGCATTTGATGAAGATATGGCCGATATCCTGGATGACTCTGATGATGACGCTCTGGGTGATGATCTGGATGACGACCTCGACGATCTGGAGGACAGCCTTGATGAGGCTGCAGGTGACGAGCCTGGCACTGCTGCCGCACCTGAAGACGGTGGATCCAAAGAAGGGGAATCCAAATTCGCCGGCCTTATTGCCTCAGCCAGGGAGCTGCCGAAAAAGCTCTTTGCGTCCACCAAAGCCATTATCATCCTCTCTGTTTCCATTGTATTGCTGATACTTCTCGTGCTGCTGCTCTGGCTGTTTGTGTTCAGGGGCGGCCCTGAAGAATCGCTTCAGCCAGCACCGGTCCAGGCTCAGGAAGAGGCAGCAGATCAGCTTGCAGCAGAAGAAGAAATTGTATTTGAAGACATTGTCGAACTTGAACCGTTTGAACGGATCTCACTTAAAACCAGTTCAACCATGGGACTGCTCAGCCTGACCCTGTCGCTCGAACTGACTGATGCCAGGTACCGAAAGCAGGTCTATGCAGTGGAGGACCGCATCCGGAAAATCGTTGAAAGCCAGGTGAAAAACACCACCTGGCTGTCGCTTCGCAGCCCGGAAGGCAAACTGCTGCTCAAATATGAGCTGATCAAACGGATTAATGATATTTTTCCGAAGACAACTGTAAGAAACGTATATTTTACAACCTTTATCATGCAGTGATTCAATTATGAGTGAAATACTATCCCAGGACGAAGTTGACAGTCTATTAGACGGACTTGATTCAGGAGAGGTCGAAACTGAGACCGATGTGGCGAAACCCGAGCCGGTTGAGGGAATTGTTGCCTATGATTTCACAAGCCAGGACAAGGTTGTGCGGGCAAGGATGCCGACCTTTGACGTCATTAACGAGCGGCTGGCAAGGGAAGTTCGGGCCACACTGTCTTCTTTGCTTCAGACCAATGTGGATGTCAGTGCAAATCCATTTGATACCCTGAAGTTTTCTGAATTTGTCAGGAGCCTTCCGGTTCCCACCAGTCTTCATGTTTTCAGGATGGAACCGTTGCGCGGCCACGGGCTTATCGTGTTTGAAAGCCAGCTGGTCTACAACCTGATCGATACGTTTTTCGGCGGTGAGGCCCTTGGAAAGGCAAGAGTTGAAGGCCGCGAATTCACCACCATTGAAGAGGTCATGGTGAAAAAGGCGGTGGTGGCGGTATTAAAAAATGTTGAGGCCTCCTGGGCACCGATTGAACCGGTGAAAGCATCCTTGATCCGTTCGGAAATGAATCCGCAGTTTACAGCAATTGTCCTGCCCACTGACCTGGTTATTGTAACCCGGTTTGAAATTGAACTTGAGCAGTCTGCCGGCAACCTGGTCGTCTGCTACCCGTACTCCATGATTGAGCCCATGCGGCATAAACTCTCTTCAGGTGTGCAGGCGGAAACTGAAGAAATTGACCTGAACTGGCGAAAACGGATCCGGGAAGTGATCCTTGAATCTGAAGTCGATGTGAAAATCCAGCTTGGCCAGACAGAGATTAAAGGCGAACGCCTGCTTTATATGCAGAAAGGGGATGTGATTCAACTGGACAATGATGCCAGTGCACCCCTGCTCTGTTATGTGGACGGATTAGAGAAATTAACCGGATTTGTCGGGGTGCAGAGGGGATTCCAGGCATTTCAGGTAAAGGATAAATTAATAACCGATTGTGAGAGATAGTTATGGCCGAAGAAAATGAAAACACAGAAGAGCAAGAGGAACAGGTCGGTTCCGTTGAAGAGACCGAGCAGGAGCATGGTGAAAGAGAGCTGGATTTCATCCTGGACATTCCTTTGGAGCTGTCTGTTGAACTGGGCAAAACCAAGATGCTGGTCAACGATCTCCTCCAGCTCGGGCAGGGGTCCATTATTGAATTGAACAAGCTGGCCGGCGAACCCCTGGAAGTCTATATCAACCGAAAGTTGGTCGCCAGGGGTGAAGTCGTGGTGGTCAACGAAAAATTCGGTGTCCGTCTGACAGACGTTATTACCCCCATTGACCGGGTCAAATCTCTGGCATCTGAAGAATGAGCACTTCTCCGGACATATGGATGGCGTTTGCCAGGTCCTTTTCCATGCTATTTGTGGTGCTGGCCCTGCTTTTACTGGTCTTTTACCTGATCAAGCGGGTCTCGGACCACAAAGGCGTGAAAGGACAGAAGAATTTTATCAAAATCCTTGCGGTTCACCATCTTTCTCCAAAAGAAAAGCTGGTGCTTGTGGATGTCCTTGGCGATTCTCTGCTGATCGGGGTGACCCCGTCCCAGATTTCAAAAATTACGTCCATTGACAAAGAGATCGATTTATCCGATCCCCCTGAAAAAGAATTGTTTTCCTTTTCAGACCTGCTTTCCGGAAAACTGGGGCGATCTTTGAAGCCGCCGGCTGCAAAGAAGGAAAAACAAGGAGAATCTGCATGACAGCAAACATGTCATCCAAGCGCTTCTTATGGGCCATGGCCCTTGGATGTGTACTGTTTCTCGGGTTGGCCGGAACAGCCCATGCCATCACCTTTCCCATCCCGTCCCTTGAACTGAACGTGGAAACAGCCACTGAGCCTGAAGACGTGGCCGTGGTCCTTGAGATCATTGCACTGTTGACGGTCCTGGCCCTGGCACCCGCGATTCTCATCTTGATGACACCGTTTACCCGTCTCATTGTGGTCTTCCATTTTTTAAGGCAGGCCATGGGGACACAGTCGAGTCCGCCGAACCAGGTGATTATCGGCCTGGCACTCTTCATGACCTTTTTCATCATCAAACCGGTTGCCGTCCAGATCTATGAAGAGGCGCTCAATCCGTATCTGGAGCGGGAAATGACCTATGAAACAGCCTTTGAACTAGCCCAGAAACCGATCCGCAAATTCCTTTTGCTCAATACCCGGGAAAACGATCTGGCACTCTTTGTCAAAGGCGCAGATATTGAGAAACCGCAGACCCGGGATGATATTTCCCTGTTGGTATTAATCCCCGCCTATGTGATCAGCGAGCTGAAAACAGCTTTTATCATAGGATTTGTCCTCTATATCCCGTTTCTGGTCATTGACATGGTCGTGGCATCGGTTCTTCTGGCCATGGGGATGATGATGCTGCCGCCGATCATGATCTCCCTGCCGTTCAAACTGATGCTCTTTGTCCTGGTGGATGGCTGGCACCTGATATCCGGGTCCCTGCTGAAAAGCTTCGGAGTATAGTCATGACCCCTGAATTTGTCGTAGAATTTGCAAAACAGGCCATCACATTGACGATCTATCTTTCCATGCCCATGCTCGGCCTCGGCCTGATTGCAGGCCTGGTGATCAGTATTTTCCAGGCAGTCACACAGGTTCAGGAAATGACATTAACCTTTGTCCCCAAGATTATTGCCGTTTTTCTGGGGCTGCTGTTTGCAGCACCCTGGATGCTTGAGGAACTCACGACGTTTACAGCCCGTATCCTTGAGAATATTCCCATGTACATCCGTTAAGGGGGGATATGGATATTCTCAATGTCATTGATCCGGTCGAATTCAGAACCTACATGCTGGTGTTGATCCGTTTAAGTATTGTCACCTTTATGTTTCCGGTTTTTTCTTCCAATGTATTTCCGGCACGGTTGAAACTCGGGTTTGCCCTGGTGGCAGCCCTGCTCTTTTATTCTGTTGTGCAGATCGATTTGAACCGGTTTCCCATGAGTGTGCCTGCCACAGGGCTGCTGATCATTGCCGAGGTCATGATCGGTTTGACCTTGGGGCTCTGTCTGAGGA
>CAZLNA010000114.1:0-6762 GCA_964560485.1 uncultured Desulfobacula sp.
GTCCCTGCCGGTCCATCGGGCCGATGGTGGATGGCCTGGCAGCGGCTTACCGCGGCCGGGTCCGGATCGCCAAACTCAATCTGGATGACAACCCGGGCGTCGGATCCCGGTACGCGATTTCAAGTGTTCCCACCTTTCTTCTGGTGAAAAACGGGACCATTGTAGACACCCTGGTGGGCGCATTGCCTAAAGAGCAGCTGGAAGCAGCCATTGGAAGAATTCTTTGAGCCCGAAAGGCAGGCGTTTGCCGACTGGATTTACGCCCAGTGGGGCATTGTTGTTCAATCGCATGACCCGGAGGCCGATGTAACCGGCAGCCCGGAGAGAACGGTATCGCGTGCGGTATTTACCGATCAGCGCGGGGAACGGTATTTAATCGAGAAGTTCGATCCGGGCAGAAAGCCTGTGCGCCAGACCGTCGCGGAAGCAGTCAATTTCCTGGAGCGAAAAGGTCTGGATCAGGCCCTTGGATACGCAGTAACCCGGGAGGGTGAATTTCTACCTGTTTACGGCGGCGGCTGTTTTCAATTGTCAAGATACCTGGATAATTCCGGCATCCAGCGGCCTGAATACCTGGAATCATCCCGGATCGGGAAAAATTTTGCCCGGTTTCTGATTCGGCTCGGGAATGCGGCTTCAGGGATCCGACAGGTCGTCCGGCTCTCTGAGTTTTCAATTGACCGGTATATCTACCAGCTGTTTCAGCGGATGAAAATACACGACCCGGAAGTCTGCTCGCGGTTTGTCCCCGTCCTTGAGTTTCTGGAAAAGCGCCTGATGCCTGAACTGGACAGTCTGCCGCAGGATTTCTCACATGGCGATCTTCACCCGCTGAACGTGATATGGAACGGTGAAGAGATTCGGGCTGTGATTGACTGGGAGTTCACCGGGATTAAACCGCAGATTTATGACCTGGCTAACCTGGTGGGCTGTGCCGGTATCGAAGATCCCAACGGACTGGGCATGGGCATGGTCATGACTGTGATACAAACCGTTCGGGAGGCAGGGATCTATCACGACGCCGGGTGGGCTGTTTTCCCCGAATACATGATTGCCCTCAGATTTGCGTGGCTGTCTGAATGGTTGAGAAATAAAGACAGGGAGATGATAGAGATGGAGCATACCTATCTGAATCTGCTGGTGGATAATATCGATATCATTAAAACAGGGTGGTCTCTGAAATAGAGGAGATAAAATGATCCAGAGCCTGACAAGTGAACAGATGCAGGAAATGATGAAAGAAAACAACGAGGCCGATTACCTGATTGTGGATGTCAGACAGCCTGAGGAATATCATCTCGACCATGTTCCGGGATCGGTCAATATCCCTTTGGATCAGGTCCGGTTTGATCCCTTTGTGGCAGATCCGGATCGGATGCTGGTATTCTGCTGCCGTCACGGGGTGCGATCAAAGGTGGCGGCCCTGTTTGCAGAGGATGCCGGCCACGATCAGGATCGGCTCTATCACCTGGAAGCCGGGCTGGAAGCATATTCAGGAGAAATCCTGCTGGCGCTGCCGCGGACTGACCTGTTTGACACAGATGCGTCCCTGGTCAAAATGATGGAAACAGCCATTGAACTTGAAAAAGGGGCTTTCAGGTTTTATTCCCTGTCCAGGGAAAAGAGCCGGGAACAAGCGCTCCACCCGGTGTTCGAAAAATTGGCCGGAGATGAAACCGCCCATGCCAGATCCGTTTTTAACCAGATGCAACAAATCGCGCATCAGTCCATTGCATTCGAGGACTATTTTGAACACTGTTCGGGCCGGATTCTGGAAGGCGGGCAGTCTTTTGACGACGCTGCGGCTGTGTTTGATGATCCATCCGTCTCCTGCATGGACCTGATGGAACTGGCGGTTGAGATTGAATACACGGCTTACGATCTGTACCGGACCATGGCCGAAACCGCTGAGGATGAATCGGTTCGCGGCTTTTTCCTGCGTATGGCCCAGGCGGAAAAGAAACACCTGGAGGCCCTGGCAGCATCCCTGGATCTTTGCGCCGGAAGCTGAGTCGATCCGGTTCTCACACTGTCGGGCAGGGTTCATCCGGACACGTCAATGTTCATCTGTCAGATGGGGGATGCAGCGCCGGAAAATGGTCAATAAAAATAATTGCTTGCAAATCGATTCGTTTTTTTTTATGATCCATCCATCGCGGTTCTGAGATTCGAAGATATCAAATAATAAATTCAATTTGCCCGACAACTGATACACTGATGACCAATTCCATCCGGTAAGCGTTAATACTTGAGACAGGAATGTCTCTTTGAACGTTTTGTTGTGTCGCATAATCAGTCACGATCAGCGAAAAAAGCGGTTAAATACAAGAAAATAAGCAAAAAGTTTAATAGAATTTCCAGTGGTATGATGCTTGCTTCTTCAGGTATTGGCGGTTTGACCTGGCAGGTCGAACCAACCCATTACATGCATCAGTTAAGATGGATTCTTTTCGCCCGGACAGCAATGAAATGATCCGGGCCGGGGGAGGAAAACATGGCCCACTTGAAGACGTTAAAGACCTTGCACAAAAATCCCAGTCAGTCAAAGGTAGGAAAAAGGGCAAGACGTGTGTCCGCGGCAAAGCTTCAAAACGATATTTATTACCAGATGGCATCCCTGTTCAAAGCCATTCATCCGGATCAAGGCCGGCAGGTGGCCCATTGTCTGGTTAAAAAAGCGGTCAATGCAGGATAGCCCCAATTTTTCTATGGAAAATAGACGCTAAATTGAATATAACATTACCCAGCGATCAAGGTATTCCGGCCTTTAGAAAGCGAATCTGATTCAGACATGGTCGGCAATCCAATCATATAAAATAAGGAGAGAGTAACATGGCAGAACAGATGGGCATCTACAAATGCGGCAAATGCGGAAATATCGTACAGGTTCTCAGCGCAGCCAAACCGCCGGTAATGTGCTGTGCACAACCCATGGACCGCCTGGTGGAAAACACTGTAGACGCGGCAGTTGAAAAACACGTCCCGGTGGTGGAAAAAATTGACGGCGGTTATCTGGTCAAGGTGGGCAGCGCCCCGCATCCCATGGGCCAGGATCACTGGATCGAATGGATTGAACTGTCATCTCCCGATGGCCTGTTTGTCCAGCGACAGATGCTGACGCCTGACAGCGAGCCCCAGGCCGAGTTCAAAACGGATGCTGCAAAAGTGGTTGCACGCGCCTATTGTAACCTGCATGGCCTCTGGAAAGACTGATCTGATCGTGACGCGGGCGGTTAAAGCCTGAATTGCCCGCTTGATGAAATGAACCGTCCGGCAGAATCGATTGTTGAATCGGGTACTGTCGGACGGTTTTGTTTAAAGGCGGTCTTGATAAATCAATGATTCATATTGGAACTAATCCTGGGTCAGTTTTCCGGCCAGCAGGCGAATATGTTTCATTTCTTCTTTGATAATATGATCAATTTTATCCTGTCCCATTTTTCCAGGAATCAGGCCTTTCATTCCGAGGTAAAACGCAATTGAATCTTTTTCAGCCTGAATCGCAGAACCTAAAATACTCGCAAGCGTATTGCCGGGCTTGTCCTTTTTAAAAAAGACCTTTGAATCCGCCAGGGCCTGCAGGTACAGAACATTTTCATCCTGTGGATCGAATGTGGTGGCCGCCTTTTCATTTTCAGACAGCTCTTTTTGCATTTGAGCAAATGTTTTTTCGTGTGCGTCTTCCATGACGGCCAGTTCAAGAAGGAAGGCTTTCTGGTCTTCATCTGTAATATTTTCTGCGGCACTCCGGTAAAAAACAGCACCGTTTTGCTCAATTTTGACCGCCATCTCAAAAATATCGTTTGCATTAAATTCGTTGGGCATGGTCCCTCCAGATTTAGATTCGGCTGTCCGAAAGCGGACCGCTTCCGGACAGCAGGTACGTGCGCATTTATTGAGGTACTTTTTCTTTCAGTGCTTTAGCCAGCTTGACACCTAAGTCGAAACATTTTTGGAGGTCATCCGCGTCCGGGACATATTGAACCCTGACCCCGTCATCAATGATGTCAAGTTTCATGTCAGTAAATTCCTTGTTCAGAATTTTGACTGCTTCGCCGCTCCAGCCGTATGACCCAAAGGCGGCTGCCAGTTTATTCTGGGGGCGAAGCCCCTTGATATAGGTCATGACGTCGGCGATAACCGGAAAAATGCTGTTGTTCAGGGTCGGGGATCCTACGGCAATGGCACCGGCATCAATGATTTCGGTCATGATGTCGCTTCTGTGCCATTTTCGCGTGTTCATCAGCCTCACCTGGATGTCTTCAGATTCGATGCCATTGGTAATGGACCGGGCCATTTTGCTGGTGCTGTCCCACATGGAGTCAAAAATTACCACTGCTTTCCGGGTGGGATCCTGCCTGGACCACTGGTCATAGCACTGAATGATTTTACCGGGGTTATCCCGCCAGAGAATTCCGTGATCCGGACAGATCATGTTGATGGTCAGATTCATCTTGGCCACATCTGCCAGAAGTGCCTGGACCCGGGGAGAAAAGTGAAGCAGGATATTGGCGTAGTATTTCCGGGCATGGGGGATAATTTCATCCCCGATTTCATCATCAAAGAATTTATCGCCGGCATAGTGCTGGCCAAATGCGTCTGAGGAAAATAGAATGCCGTCTTCTACCAGATACGTGAACATGGAATCGGGCCAGTGGAGCATCCGGGTTTCAAGGAACGAGAACGTCCTGTCACCGATTTTCAATTCCTCGCCGCTTCCAACCACCTGAAAGTTGTAGTCCCGGTTAAAATGGCTTTTCAGATTCCTGGCCCCCATTTTCGAACAGTACAGGGGCTTGTCAGTACCAATACGGTGCATCACTTTGGGAATGGCTCCGGAATGATCCATTTCTGTATGATTACTGATCACAATGTCTATTTCTTTGGGATCAATGATCCTGCTGATATTAGCCAGGAATTCATCGGCGAATTTCTCCTTGACTGTATCGATAAGAACATTTTTTTCGCCCAGTATCAGGAACGCGTTGTATGTGGTGCCTTCATACGTGGAATATCCATGGAAATCACGGATATCCCAGTCCCGGCACCCCACTGAGTAGATCCCTTCTGCTATCTCAAGGGGTTTGTACATCGTCTTTTTAGACTCCTCTGTCTGTAATCGTTAGACTTTTTCAAAATTATCTTTTGTTGCGCCGCACAAGGGGCAGACCCAGTCTTCGGGCAGATCTTCAAAAGCGGTACCCGCTGCAACACCTGAATCAGCATCCCCTTTAGCCGGGTCATACACATAACCGCAAACACATTCATATTTGTCCATTTTCATCTCCTTTAGATCGTTTCATTATTGTGCCGTTGTTTTCATTCATCATCTCATCTGGAACCTGCAAGGAGCGTACCATTATCCCCTTTATAACAGACCAGAAAAGGGTTTTAACTTAATTCCTTTTAATATATGATAAGGCATTTGAAGTCAACGCCCCGGATCCACCTGTGAAAAGAGATATGGAATGCCCAAGACAGACACGTTTTCAAAACAGACTTGTATCAATGTACCGGTTGAGACCCTATTTGCCTGGCATGAACGAGACGGTGCCATCCAGCGGTTGACACCTCCCTGGGCGCCCATGGAAATGACCGGGCGGCAGGGCAGGGGGATTGAAAAAGGCGTCAAGGTCAGTTTCAGACTCAAGGTACTGGGAATACCCCGGGCCTGGCATGCCGAGCACATCGAATATGAAAAAAATGTGATGTTCAAAGATACCCAGACCCAGGGGCCGTTTTCCCGCTGGGACCACACCCACCGGTTCATCGCTGAGGGGGAAACGGCTGCGATAATGTCCGATGAGATTGACTTCAAGCTGCCGTTCGGTTTTTTGAGCCGACCGTTTTACGGGTTTGCCAGAAAAGAGTTTGAGCGGATGTTTACCTACCGGCACCAGGTACTTAAACATGACCTTGAACATCATGTCGGCCGGACGCCGCCTAAACGGATCCTGATCTCCGGGGCCAGCGGGACCATTGGCAGCATTCTGATCCCGTTTTTAACCACCCAGGGGCATGAGGTCGTTCAGTTGGTGCGGGATCGCGAACAGCTCGGGGATGACCGCAGATTCTGGGATCCGTACCAGGATATGATCGATCTGGATCCCGCCGAGCGGTTTGATGCCGTCATTAACCTTAACGGCCTGGATATTTCACGGGGCCGTTGGACAGACAGGCAGAAAACAAAAATCCTGGACTCACGGTTGATTCCCACCCGGGTCCTTGCCCGGGCCATAGCCCGCTTGGATCATCGGCCGGATGTGTTTATTTCGTCTTCGGCCATTGGATTTTACGGCGACCGCGGGGACGATGTTCTCAGTGAAACCGATCCGGTGGGCGACTGCTTTATTTCCCGGGTCTGCGATGAATGGGAATCCGCTTCTTTTGAAGCCCAAAAAGCGGGTATCCGGACAGTACAGCTTCGTATCGGGGTCGTGCTGACACCGGCCGGCGGCGCCCTTCAGCGCATGGAGCCGGCTTTCAAGGCCGGCTGCGGGGTCCGGTTGTCCCATGGCAGGCAGTTCATGAGCTGGATCAGCATGGAAGACACCCTCTCAGGAATCTGGCACATTATCAACCATGACGGGGTTGAAGGACCGGTTAACCTGACCGCACCCAGTCCGGTGCCCAATGCGGAATTCGCCCAGACTCTGGGCCGGGTGGTATCACGGCCGGTTATATTTGTGATGCCCCGATTTGTGATCAGTATGCTGTGGGGGGAAATGGGACGGGAGACCCTGCTTGCCAGTGCCCGGGTTT
>CAZLNA010000115.1:0-6692 GCA_964560485.1 uncultured Desulfobacula sp.
CTTTTGAATCGTTAAACCATTTTACAATCCCATTTGCCATTGTGACTCTCTCCTTGTGTAATTTAAAGATAACATAGTTTCAAACTTCAGGATTTGCCACGCTTACAGATGGGTTTTCCCTTTAGAACGAAACTGCACAAGCCTTTGTACGACAGGCTTTGGTTGACTATTAGTGGCTTCCGGATAAAAAATCAAGAGCTTTATTCGATTATAATAAAATTTTTATAATTTTCTAGCAAAGTGACACGCAGCAAAATGATCAGGGCCGATTTCCCGCTCCATTGGCGCTTCCACCGTACAAATTTCTTTCATCATGGGGCATCGGTCTGAAAACCGGCATCCATGAGGCAGATCCGCCAATGACGGCACCGTCCCCCGAATGGTGGGCAACTTGGTTTTGGGGGTTTTCGCCAGGGACGGAATGGAGGTCAGCAGCCCCTGGGTATACGGGTGGGCCGGGTATTTAAACAAGGTCCGGACGTCTGCTTTTTCAGCGATTCGCCCGGCATACATCACCACGACATCGTCGCAGTTTTCCGCAATCACCCCCAGGTCATGGGTAATCAGGATAACTGACATTCCGGTTTTTGACTGAAGAGCGCGGATCAGCTCAAGGATCTGGTCCTGAACCGTCACGTCGAGTGCAGTGGTGGGTTCGTCAGCGATAAGAATCTGGGGTTCACAGGCCAGTGCCATGGCAATCATCACCCGCTGGCGCATACCGCCGGAAAGCTGATGCGGATATTTTTTCATAACGGTTTCAGGATCCGGAATTCCAACTTCCCGGATCATTTTCAAGGCAGCCGCCGTCTTTTCTGCCCGCGTCATATCGGCAAAATGGAGCTGATAGATTTCCACCAGCTGCCGGCCGACAGTGTGAACCGGATTTAAGGCGGTCATGGGTTCCTGAAATATCATGGATATCTTACGGCCGCGAATCTCATGCATTTTTGCCGTTGGCAGGTCAAAGATATCGTTTCCATTGAAAAGGGCCCTGCCAGTGACAATGGAGGATACCGGTTTTGGCAGCAGCCGCATGATGCTCAAAGCGGTCACGCTTTTCCCGCACCCGGACTCTCCTGCAATACCCAGGATCCTTCCCCTGGACAGCCTGAAGTCCACCTGATCCACGGCACGGATACGGCCGGTCTCAGTGTCAAATTCCACTGCCAGGTCATTGACCTCGAGCACTGCGCCAGAGGTGTCCGGAGAATCTGTTGGTACAGGGGCCATGTGCTCAGTCCTTTTTAAACTGTTTGTCAATAATGGTTTCAGCAGGCAGTTTTATCCCCTTTTTCATCCACTCAAGGGTGGCAGCCTTGATATCCGTGTCAATCCAGAACAATCCGCCATAGGTGCTGTTAAACGGGTCGAACAGACTTTCCGAGCGCCGGGTGCCGTTGAAGTCCGGCAGCTTCATCCACCGCCAGTAGGCCTGACGCACATAAGGTACCATAAAGGTGGGCACAAAGGCGCCCTGGTCATGGATCAGCTGTTGGAGCTGCTTTGACAAGCCGATACGTTCTTCTTCATTCAGACTGGCCCGATACTGGTCGACCCGGATATCGATATCCGGGTTATCTGTGTTGGTAATATTATTGGTCTGGGGTTTGTGCGCATTCACTGAATGCCAGAACTGCCAGAAAACCGGACGCATGCCCGTGCTCCAGCCAAGCCACCCCACGTCGTGTTTTTTTTCCATGACTTTTTTATAGGATGCAGCCGGATCAAGGCGTTCAAGGATCAGTTCAACCCCTGCTTTACGGGCTTCTTCCTTGAGCACCACAAGCCTTGGCATATGCTCTTCAAAATGATAGGTCACCTTGACTGAAAAACGCAGTTCCCCTTTTTCCCATATGCCGTCACTTCCCCGGGTCCAGCCGGCCTCGGTCATGTAGTGGGCCACCTTTTTAATGTCATAGGTCCGGGGCTTGATGGTATAGTCGGTGTATCTGCCGTATCCGTAAACCGCCTGGGCAAGACGGAAATAATCCTTTCGAAGCACCTTGTCGATCACTTTTTGAACATTCATGGCATGGGCAAAGGCATACCGCACCCGCCGGTCTTTAAAAACCGCTTTGTCCTGGTTGAGCCAGAGCCCCATGGCAGAACGTTCTTTATCATTAAAAAACCAGATCTTATGGATATACCCGTTTTTAAAATGCCGGTGGTTTGATTTTTTATGCCAGTATTTGGGCAGGGTCAGTCCAAAGGTGTCGAGCCGGCCTTTTTTAAAATGCTCCCACTGCAGGTTAAAATCCCGGATCACCTCAAACCGGACCGCATCCGCATTGAAGCGGTTCTGGAAATATTTTTTATCCTTGGCCCACCACTGCTGTTTTCGTGTAAATGTGACATACTTGCCTTTTTCAAAATCGCTGATCTGGTAGGGGCCTGTGTTGGGGGTGATTTTCCAGTTGTATGTTTGAACAAAACGGCTGTCCAGGGTGCCGAAAAAATGCCTGGGTGTCGGGGAAATACCGATTTTCATGTGCAGGTCCGGCACTGCTTTGGTACTTTTGACGGCAATGGTATAATCATCAAACACAATGACTTTTTCAATCTCGCGGGTATAATAATCATTGTACCAGGGTGCGATGATATGTTCTGAGCGCATGAATTCCAGCGTATAAACATAGTCCCATGCTGTCACAGGCACACCGTCCGACCACCGCGCATCCGGGTCCAGCTTGAAATACATGGTTTTTTTATCCGGGTCAAACGCCCAGTGGGTGGCCAGCTCGGGCAGGATTCGTTCCGTGTTGGGATGCGTATTGAGCAAGGAGAGCTGGTTGTCCAGGATCGCCCCCCTGAACCCTGTGTTTGAATCCGGCCCCACCACCCGGAAGGTGATGGGAAACGAGAGCAAAGCAGCATGAAAACGACCGCCTTTTTTCGCATCCGGCGAAGCAAAGACCGGGTCTGTATCATTGGTCAGCCATTCAATGGCGTCCGGCAGGCTGGCATACACCTTTTCAAACCTGGCCGGCTGACCCACAGGTGCACTGCTGTCATCACCTTCAAGGTTACTGCTGCCACATCCGGCGGCACTCAGGAGCATCAGGCAGGCGGCTGCCAGTATCAGTTGAAAAAGAATGGATTTTTGTGTTGAAATCATCTGCTGCCTCTTGGTAAATCCGTTGTGCATGGGGGCACAATATCAGAATCTTAAACGGTTAATCAATCCATAATCCTGAATCTCGATACAGCAGACACTGGCGGGCAGCCCTGCTGCCGTCATATTGATAGCGGATCAGGGTTGACCCGGTAATCGTTATCATATAGCATGGGCCAAGATTCATCAGCAAAAGAGCCGAAAGCCATTTATACAATACAGCAGGATAAGAGAATATGGATTTTGCATCGTTTATCGGTATTATTTCCGGGTTGACACTGATCATCAGCGCCATTATTCTCGGCGGTGATCTTTACAATTTCATCAATATCCAGGGACTGATGATTGTCTTTGGCGGCACCATTGCCACCACACTGCTCACTTTCCAGTTCAGGGATGTGGTGGCAGCGTTCAAGGCCGCCTATTTTGTTTTTTCAAAAGACAAGGAAGACCCTAACGAGGCTGTGGCCACCATGATCAAACTCAGCCATATCAGCCGGCGTCAGGGACTCCTTGAGCTGGCCAACATCAAAACAGACTCGCTCTTCCTGAAAAAGGCCTGCGGCCTGCTGGCGGACGGCTCTTCTGAAGAAGTCATCCGGGCCGCCCTGACCACGGAAATCCAGTCCCTTCAGATGCGCCATTTTATTGTCCAGGACGTTTTCCGGAAGATGGGGATTTATGCCCCGGCATTCGGTATGCTCGGCACCCTGATCGGCCTTGTTCAGATGCTCAGCCGTCTCCAGGATCCGGCCAATATCGGTCCCTCAATGGCGGTTGCCCTTTTAACCACCTTTTACGGTTCCCTTCTGTCTACACTCTTTTTCCTTCCCATTGCCGGCAAACTGCGTTCCAGGACGGTTGCGGAAATCATTAATCTTGAAATCAAGCGGGAGGGTGCGATTTCCATCATCAATAACAATAACCCGGTGATCATTTATGAAAAGCTGTCCAGCTTTATCTCCTCCCGGCTGCGCAAACCCATGGCAAAAATGAAATTAAAACCCCAGTCATGAGAGATTCGACCTATAATTCAACCGTCATCACCTATGATGACGAAGCGACCTGGCTGGTGACCTATGCCGACCTGATGACCATCCTGCTGGTCTTTTTCGTGCTCCTGTACACCCTGGCGTTTTTTGAAAAAGAGCGGTACCGGAAAGCTGTGGAAGAGGTCAAGGTCCAGGTGGAACAGGGACAGCACCTGATCGGCCTGATGGAATTAATGGAAATCCCGGAAACCGCAGATACCCAGATTACCATTGAAGACCTTACCGGACTGAAGTCCCGGACCCAGAAACTGTTTAAGAATTTACAAAAATTTTCCCAGGAAAGCCGTCAGCGGGATGATATTGCCACCCGGATCCTGGACGGCAAAATCATTGTCAGCATCAAGGGCCGGGCCCTGTTCAATTCCGGTTCAGCCGGATTGAACACGGCTGCAGTCACCATTTTTGATGAAATCATTAAAATCCTCGACGATTACCCGGATTATAACATCAATATCAAGGGGCACACAGACAATATACCCATCTCCACACCGATCTTCCCGTCCAACTGGGAACTGTCTGCTGTCCGCGCCACAACGGTTCTCAAATACCTGATCGGAAAAGGTGTCAGCCCGGAACGGCTGACAGCAACTGGATATGGACAGGTAATGCCTCTGGTGCCCAATACATCTGAAGAGAACCGCGCGCAAAACAGGAGGGTTGAGTTTGTTCTGGAAAAAAAAGAAACCGGTAACTGATACCATTATATATGAATCAGGCGACAAGCGTCAGGCTTACCGGTACGAATTCAAACCGGAGCAGCAGCTTGAAGTGGAATTCAAGGGCCGGACCGTGCGGGTGATCAATATCAGCGCCGGCGGAATGGCATTTAAAAATAATGGATTTCAACAGTTTGACGCCGATTTTATCAAATTTGACCTCGATATCCCCAATTTCAGCGGCAACACCACCTTTTTTGCCGGACTTAGAATCCTTAAAATCAGTGAGAATGACACCTGCCACTGTATTTTCGAGCAATGTTCCCTGGATCAGCACGAATTGATTCACAAATACGTTCTTGAGATGCAAAAACATGATCTTGCACATTGATATGGATGCCTTTTTTGCAGCGATTGAGCAGCGGGACCGCCCTGAGCTGAGAAACCAGCCTGTGATTATTTCACGAGATCACAGCAGAAGCGTGGTGGCCACAGCCAGCTATGAAGCCAGAAAATTCGGCATCCGTTCCGCCATGCCGGTCTTCCAGGCTAAGCAGCGGTGCAAACACCTGATGATCGTGCCCGGAAACATGAAAAAATACAAAGCCGAATCCAGACAGATCATGGCAATCCTGTCTGGGTTCTCACCGGTTGTGGAACAGGTCTCCATTGATGAGGCCTATATGGATATCACCGGATGCCAGCGGCTTTTCGGCTCGCCTGAAAAAATCGGTTATGCCGTTAAAGCGGCTATTTTAAAATCACGCTCGCTGACCAGTTCTGTGGGGATCGCGCCGGTCAAGTTCTTAGCCAAAATCGCGTCCGACATGAACAAGCCGGACGGACTGACCCTGATCCCGCAGGATAGGGTCATGATGTTTATCCGAGATCTGCCCATTGAAAAAGTACCCGGGGTCGGCAGGCGAGCCATGGCCCAGATGGAACTGCTCAATATCAAAACCCTCGGGGATGTAAAGCATTTCTCCCCTGATGTGCTGCAAAAAAAATTCGGTGTCATGGGAAAACGGCTGGCAGCCCTTTCCCGTGGAGAGGACAGCAATACCGTCTCTACCGAACATGTGAGAAAATCCATCTCCAGCGAAACCACTCTGTCAACGGATATCAAGGAATTTAGTGCTGTCAAGCAGGTGATCCTCGACAGGAGCCAGACCGTGGGACGCCAGCTTCGAAAAAAGGATCTGGTCTGCCAGACGGTTTTCATCAAGCTTAAATTTTCGGACTTTTCCCAGATTACCCGGCAGACAAAGCTCAATGCGCCGGCATCGTCCTCCACCCAGATTTTCAATGCAGCCCTATCCGTCTACAATACGGTAAAGCTGAAAAAAAAAATCCGGCTGGTGGGTGTGGGCGTCAGTGACCTCAAAGACAAACATACACCGGTTCAGCTCTCGCTGATCCCGGATGAAAACCGGCAGAAAACCCAGTGGGAATCGGTTGACACGGCCGTGGACAGCATTTCTGAAAAATTCGGCAGCCACATTGTTCAAAAAGCGAACCTGAAAAAAGAAGCGCACCGGATTTTGACCGAAAAGAAATTCGACACGAGCAAAACCATAGATTAACAGGCCGCCTGTAACAAGGAGTGAGATATGAAGGATATCATTCAAGTCAGGGTCAATATCAAAGGACGGGTCCAGGGGGTGTTCTTCCGGGCATCTACCCGGGATGCCGCCCTGGCTGCCGGGGTTCAGGGATATGTCAAAAACCTTGAGGACGGATCAGTGGAAGCTGTGTTTCAGGGAACAAAGGCCCAGGTTAATCAGATGGTTGACTGGTGCCATAAAGGGTCTCCCCTGTCATCGGTCAGCAGTGTCGACACCACACCTTGTACGGTGCATTCTGATTATT
>CAZLNA010000116.1:0-6675 GCA_964560485.1 uncultured Desulfobacula sp.
CATCTGGGTATTGCTGTTTCAAGTATCGACGAAAAGAAGAATTTCTGGGTTGATGCCCTCGGGCTTGAGCTGGAGGGGACTGAAACCGTAGATGCCCAGAAAGTGACCACAGCCTTTTTGCCGGTTGGCGAAAGTGAAGTGGAACTTTTGGAATCCACATCCCCTGACGGGCCTGTTGCCAAATACATTGAAAAAAAAGGAGAAGGCATCCAGCATGTTGCCTTCCGGGTTGAAAATATTGAGGAAGCCCTGGCTGAGCTAAAAGCCAAGGGGATTCAGCTGATAGACCAGGAGCCCCGGAAGGGAGCGGGCGGTGCGAAAATAGCGTTTCTTCACCCCAAGGCGACGTCCGGCGTTCTTGTGGAATTATGTGAAAGATAGGCTGTATTCTTTTCAAAATTAAAACCTGCGGAGGGGAATCATGTCGAAAAAGGCCGATTTAAACCAGTGGAAAGAACTGGCTGAAAAACAGCTTAGGGGCAAACCCCTTGAGGCACTTGTGAAAAAAACGCCTGAAGGAATTGATATCAAACCACTGTACACGGCGAGCGATCTCGATGATATCGAATTTATTGGCAACCTTCCTGGTTTTGACCCCTATGTGCGCGGGCCAATGGCCACCATGTATGCGGGCCGTCCCTGGACCATCCGCCAGTATGCAGGGTTCTCCACTGCACGGGAGTCCAACGCCTTTTACCGGAAAAATCTCGCAGCCGGACAGAAGGGGCTTTCCGTGGCATTTGACCTGGCCACCCACAGAGGGTATGATTCCGATCATCCCAGGGTTTCCGGCGATGTAGGCAAGGCAGGTGTCGCCATTGATTCTGTGGAAGATATGAAAGTCCTTTTTGATCAGATTCCCCTGGATCAGATGTCTGTTTCCATGACCATGAACGGGGCTGTTCTGCCCATACTGGCCGGATATATCGTTGCAGCAGAAGAGCAGGGGGTGTCACATGACCAGCTCACCGGAACCATCCAGAATGACATCCTTAAAGAGTACCTGACCCGGAACACCTACATCTATCCGCCGGAACCCTCCATGCGGATCATTTCCGATATTATCTCCTTCTGCTCGGATAATATGCCCAAATTTAATACCATCAGTATCAGCGGCTATCACATCATGGAAGCAGGGGCGGATTCAGTCCTTCAGACGGCCTTCACGCTGGCAGACGGCCTGGAATATGTCCGTGCGGCCCTGGCAACAGGTCTGGATATTGACAAATTTGCCCCCAGACTCTCTTTTTTCTTCGGCATTGGCATGAATTTTTTCATGGATATTGCCATGCTTCGCGCAGCGCGTTTCCTCTGGGCAGAGCTGATGAGTCAATTCAATCCGAAAAATCCAAAATCAAAAATGCTCCGCACCCACTGCCAGACGTCAGGCTGGAGCCTGACCCGTCAGGATCCGTATAATAATATTGTCAGGACGACACTTGAATGCCTGTCTGCCGTGCTCGGCGGTACACAGAGCCTTCATACCAATTCGTTTGATGAGGCGGTCAGTCTTCCCACGGAATTGTCGGCCCGGATAGCCCGGAACACCCAGATACTGGTTCAGGAGGAATCGAGAATCTGTGATGTGGTGGATCCTCTGGGCGGGTCTTACTATGTGGAAACCCTGACCCAGAATATTGTTGATGAAGTCAGGAAAATACTGTCTGAGATCGAAGATCTGGGCGGTATGGCCAAAGCGATCGAATCCGGTATGCCGAAAATGAGAATTGAGGAGGTGGCCGCCCGCCGTCAGGCCAGGATCGACCAGGGACAGGATGTCATTGTCGGCGTCAACAAATACCAGATTGAAGAAGAGGATGAAATTCCGGTTCTGGAAGTGACAGAGGCGGTTCGTGATGAACAGGTCCAGCGGCTGTCAGACCTTAAAGCCGGCCGTGATAATGCGGCTGTGGAAAAAGCACTTTCCGATATCACAGCTGCCTGTGAATCCGGTCAGAACCTGCTGGCCGCATGTCTGCCTGCTGTCCGGGCACGTGCGACGGTCGGAGAAATATCCTCGGCCATGGAAAAGGTGTTTACCCGGTTTGTGGCTACAACCCGCTGCGTGTCCGGTATCTATGCAGCGGAGAGCACGGACTCAGCCATTATTGATTCGCTGAGACAGCGGACCGCTGTATTTGAGGAAAAAACCGGGCGCCGGCCCAGGATCCTGTTGTCGAAAATGGGGCAGGACGGTCATGACAGGGGTGTCAAAGTAATCGCCACAGCCTATGCTGACTTTGGCTTTGATGTGGATCTGGGCCCCATGTTCCAGACACCTGAAGAAGCCGCCAAGATGGCAGTTGAAAATGATGTCCATGTGATCGGGGTTTCTTCCCTGGCAGCCGGGCATAATACCCTGGTGCCCCAGGTGATTGAAGAGTTGAAAAAGCTGGACGCCTCTGATATTAAAGTGGTCGTAGGAGGAATCATTCCTTCTCAGGATTACGAGGGGTTAACACGGGCCGGGGCTTCCGAGATATTCGGGCCTGGTACGGTGGTGACCGATTCAGCTGACAGGACGCTTAATATCATCGGTGCCTGAGCCATGACACAAATAGACCCGGACGTCTATGTCCAGGGGATTTTAAGCGGCAATCGACGCATGATTGCCAAGACCATCACTCTTATTGAAAGCCGTCTTGTTTCACACCAGCAGGTGGCGTTCAATATCATGGAACAATTGCTTCCAAAGACCGGAAACAGCCTTCGATTGGGCATTACAGGCATCCCCGGGGTAGGAAAAAGTACGTTCATCGAAAATTTAGGTGTTTTTTTAATAAATAAAGGGCATAATGTTGCAGTTTTGGCTGTGGACCCGTCCAGCCGGCGCAGCGGCGGGTCTATTCTGGGCGACAAGACCCGGATGGAAAAACTGTCCGCCCATGCCAATGCCTTTATCAGGCCGTCGCCAACCGGAGAAACGCTGGGTGGCGTGGCTGCAAAGACCCGGGAAATCATGCTGGTCTGCGAAGCCGCCGGTTTTGATATCGTCCTTGTAGAAACGGTCGGGGTCGGCCAGTCAGAAACCCAGGTGGCATCCATGGTTGATTTCTTTCTGGTCTTGATGATTGCCGGAGCAGGTGATGAACTTCAGGGCATCAAAAAAGGGGTGCTCGAACTGGCAGACGGTATTGCCATCAACAAGGCGGACATGGAGAATGTCAAAGCCGTGGAAAAAGCCAGGAGGGATCTTGAAACCGCCATGCACCTGATCCGGCCCGAATCACAGAACTGGTCAACACCGGTATTGACCTGTTCCTCGGTTCAGGCTGACGGGACAAAAAATGTCTGGCAGATGGTCCTTGACCATCAAAGAAAAATGAAAAGATCCGGAGAATTTAAAGCGCGCCGGAAAAAGCAGTCTATTGAATGGATGTGGGCGCTGTTGGATGAAGGACTCAAACGCATACTGAATGAAAATGAAATCATTGGGCAGAAGCTGCCCGTGATTTCCAAGCAGGTGTCTGAAGGAAAGATGTCTCCTTCAGTGGCAGCCAGCGAGCTGCTGTCCTATATATCGACATAAGCAATAATCGGCTGGGAGGTAAAATGAAAATCCATGAATACCAGGCCAAACAATTGTTCCGGGATTACCGGATTCCTGTGCCGGACGGCGTACCCGCATTTACCGTAGATGAGGCCTGTAAGGCCGCTGACCAGCTGGGCACCTACCCGGTAGTGGTCAAAGCCCAGATTCATGCCGGCGGCCGGGGCAAAGGCGGCGGGGTCAAGCTGGCCCGGAGCCCGGAAGAGCTTAGAACCCTGGCAGAACAGATACTGGGAATGACCCTTGTGACCCACCAGACCGGACCTGAAGGCAAACAGGTCAATCGCCTGCTCATCGAGGCAGGCCAGGAGATCCAAAAAGAATTCTATTTAAGCCTCCTGGTCGACCGCTCAACAGCCTGCATCATGATCATGGCCAGCCGGGACGGCGGCATGGACATCGAGGCCGTGGCGGAAGAAACACCGGAGCGCATTATAAAAGTCCAGGTGGATCCACTGGTCGGTATTCAGGCGTTTCAGCTCAGAAAGGTCGGGTTTGGCCTGAAGCTGCCGCCCGCAGCCCTGAAAAGCTTTTATGCCCTTTTAACCAACCTCTATACCTTTTTTGTGGCCAACGACTGCTCCCTGGTGGAAATCAATCCCATGATACTGACCAAAGACGATCAGGTCGTGGCACTGGATGCCAAAGTCGATTTTGATTCAAATGCCTTATACCGCCACAGGGAAAACCTCGAACTCAGGGACCTGGATGAAGAAGACCCCCTTGAGATAGAAGCCTCAAAATACAATCTGAATTATATCAACCTGGATGGGAATGTCGGCAACATTGTCAATGGTGCAGGTCTGGCCATGGCAACAATGGATATCATTAAAAATGCCGGTGCATCCCCTGCCAATTTCATGGACGTGGGCGGGGGGGCCTCAGCCGAACAGGTTGAAAATGCATTGCGCATCATTTTGACCGACCAGAAAGTTAAAGCCATCCTGATCAATATATTCGGCGGCATCCTGCGTTGTGATGTCTTTGCCGAAGGCGTGGTGGCTGCGGCCAAGGAAATCGGGATCAGCATACCGGTCGTGGTCCGCATGGAAGGGACAAATGTTGATCAGGGTAAAAAGATTCTGGCAGATGCAGGGCTTAATTTAACCAGTGCTTCCGATCTTCTGGATGCCGCCAATAAGATTGCAGCTGCAGTCGGATAAATCAGGGAGGCAGAAAATGAGCATATTTGTCAACAAAGACACAAAAGTTCTGGTCCAGGGAATCACCGGCTCTGAAGGCAGTTTTCATGCCCGGCAGTGCATTGCATACGGCACTCGGATCGTGGCAGGGGTCACCCCTGGTAAAGGCGGACAGAAGATGGATGATGTGCCGGTATTCAACACAGTGGAAGACGCTGTTGCCAAAACCGGTGCCACTGCTTCCATGATTTTTGTTCCCCCGGCGTTCGGGGCAGATGCCATTATGGAGGCTGCTGACGCCGGAGTGGAAGTGATCGTCACCATCACTGAAGGTATTCCCATCATGGATATGGTGAAGGTCAAGCATTTTTTATCCGCGAAAAACTGCCGGCTTATCGGGCCGAACTGCCCCGGGATTATTACCCCGGATGAGTGCAAGATCGGTATCATGCCCGGCAATATACACAAAAAAGGGAATATAGGAGTCGTTTCACGCTCAGGTACCCTTACCTATGAGGTGGTGGATCAGCTGACCAAGGTCGGTCTGGGGCAATCCACATGCATCGGTATTGGTGGCGACCCTGTAAATGGAACGAATTTTATAGATGTACTGTCTGCTTTTGAGACTGATGACGAAACCTCCGGAATCGTCATGGTCGGCGAGATCGGCGGCAGTGCGGAAGAAGAAGCAGCAGTATATATTAAACATAACCTGTCCAAGCCGGTCGTTGGCTTTATTGCCGGCCTGACTGCGCCGCCCGGCAGAAGAATGGGGCATGCCGGGGCCATTATATCCGGATCCAGCGGTACGGGTGCAGCCAAAATCAAGGCATTTGAAGAGAACGGCATAACGGTCTGTGAGAATTTGGGGCAGATCGGCGAGGTTTGCAGGACGCAATTTTAGATTAACCTAAGGGAGGTTAAACATTGAGTTATATTATTGAATCAAACAAAACAAAGAGCCGGCTGCCTGCCAGGCTGGACCTGGTCCAGAGCGGCACCGGGCTTATACTTGGCCTGTTCATGTGGGTTCATATGATGCTGGTGGGCAGTATTATCCTGGGAAAAGGCGCGTTTAATTTCGTTGCCAAGACCATGGAGTTTGCATTTTTGCACCCGGACGGTCATGGGTATCCGATCATGGTATTTTTTGCCGTGTCAACGATTTTTACCCTATTCATTGTCCATGCCATGCTGGGTGTCCGCAAATTTCCTATCTCATGGAAACAGCACCGGATTATGCGCGACCAGATGCAGATGATGAAACACCAGGATACCAATCTGTGGTATATCCAGGTGGTAACCGGTTTTCTGATGTTTTTTTTAGGATCGGTTCATCTGTATACCATGTGGAGCAATCCGGCCGGGATCGGTCCCTACATGTCTGCGGACCGGGTATGGTCCGGCGGTATGTGGCCCCTTTACCTGGCGCTGCTGATCTGCGTGGAGCTTCACGGAATTATCGGCCTTTACCGGCTCTGTATGAAATGGGGATGGTTCACTGCGAAAAATCCAAAAGAGACCCGTAAAAAGCTCAAAGATCTTAAAAATAAGCTGAGCCTCTTTTTTCTGGGCATCGGGATCCTGGCCCTGCTGGTATTCATGGTGATCGGCATACGCCACCGGGATCATGTGGGAGAAAAATACGCTAAACATTCACCTGTCGCTGAAAAGGTTGAGGAACACGCTGAACCGGCCCCTATGGAAGAGGCGCTTGACGCGCATCCTGGAACGGATCACGTTGAAGATCACCTGGAACCAGCTGGCGAAGCACATTAAAAGGGGTAGTCTAAATGAAAGTCATATATACGGATTCACTAGTCATTGGCGGCGGTCTGGCAGGGCTCAGAGTTGCCATTGCATCGATGCAGAGAGGATTTGATACGATTGTCCTTTCTTTGATCCCTGCCAAACGGTCTCATTCTGCTGCTGCCCAGGGCGGCATGCAGGCAAGTCTCGGCGCCTGTATCAAAGGCGACGGAG
>CAZLNA010000117.1:0-6667 GCA_964560485.1 uncultured Desulfobacula sp.
CAATCCATTGAGGCGAACCGGTTTTCCAATACCCTGGATATCCAGGTGAAAGGGGATGATCCTGTTATCAAGGTCCCGTTTGGGATTGACGGATTTTTAACCCTTGTCCGGAAACTGACCCACGGATTTATCCTTAAAAACAAAGCCGCTCTGGGCAGGGCCCCGGCCGAGTTCTCAGTCAGCCCGATATTTTACCTGCTCATGGGTGTTTTTCTGTTCGCCCCTCTTGTCCTGATTCTGGCCTATGCATTCAATTATGACAACCTGGCCCATCTGGATACCATGCCTAAAATGGTGGCCCTGTTCATTCCTGTTCTGCTGGTGGGCTACGGGGTCTGCATCCCTGTCAGGGCCTGTCTGAAAGCGGACTGCCTGCTGGTCAGAGGCCTGGTCAGAAAGACAACTATTCCGTACAGCAATATCAAGCGCATTGATGTGGATCTCAAGGAGGCGGGCAAGCGCGGCAAACTCTTAACGGTTGTGATTCACAAAACAAAGGGCAGAAGTATTAAGATAAAGTGGATCACGGATTTGATCCTTTTTTATATGGTGGCAAGGTCCCGACTCGAAACCCATCATGCAAAACCCTCAAGATGATTTGTCACGCATTGCTTTTGAACCGTTGTTTTTTCAAACAGCAGAAAACAGGTATACCTGTTGCACTGTCAAATGCGATGCTTACCTGAAATCTAAGCCTTTTAACTGGATCATGTTTTTCTTTGAGTGCACAGGAGGCGTTAAATGCGTTGTCCGAAATGCAAAGTGACCAATTCGGGTATTGCCAATTACTGCCAGAATTGCGGCGCGGCTCTGGTCAAATCCAAGAAAAGATCCTTCAGCCCCGGGTGGCTGTTTTTGACGGGAATCGTCGCGGCACTGCTCGGGATCAGCTTTTTTTTAATGGATATGCCGACAGACCGTCATGCCGCGTCCAACAACCGGATGACCCAAAACCAGCCTGTGGCGGCCCCCAAAGAACCTATCATTTTGCCATCGCGCCAAACAGGCGCTACTAAAAAAACAAACAAACAGGTGTTAACTCCCGGTGTGCTGCATATCGAAGATATTGCCGGCAACAGGATAAACCAGGTGTCTGCTGTGGTATTATCCAATGGCTGGGTGGCGTTACCCAGGCGCATGGCTTACGGCGCCTACCGTATTTTATTTCATCATTCCGATGGCACTGCTTTGGCCATTGAAGACCTTTATGCCGACGAAAATGACCCGATCATGCTTTTACAACTGCCGCAAGGCCGCAAACAGCCAGGTATTGAATTATCCCCCTGGCAACCGTCTGATGCGCTTGCCTGGCAAATCCTCGACACAGCAGGCAGCCCTTTTCAGGTTATGGTCGATAACGCCCGGTATCATCGTCATAGTGTTCAACTGCCGGCCAGCGGCAGATTTGATCGCCCCGGTCTTTTTTGGCAGCAAGACCGTCTGGTCGGCTTGAGTTTCGGGAAATCCGAATTGGCGCCGTTTCTATGGGCCGGCCCTTCCATGGACACACTGCGCCCCAATTTGACCCTGACTGCCTTTTATGAAGATACGTTTGCCGACGGCAGGGAAGAAAAGTTTCTATTGGCTCTGTCTGTTCACGCACCTGATAAAACAGACCTGCTCATTGAACTGGCTGACGGGTGGCTGCTTCAACCGCGCCTTGAGCCGGAGCAAACCCCGTCTTTTTTATTGCCTGACGCAATTATCAACAGAATGCGCCTGCTGCTGGCCGATTTGGTCAGACAGGATATGGCGGGTGATGTTCTCCCCTATCTGGATCAACAGGTGATAAGCGCGACCAGCAGCGTGCCCTTACTCATTGCAGTGGTCCAGGCCTATGCTGCCAACTATTCAGCTGCTGAGGCGGTCGGTTTCCTGGAAGCGGTCAAACCGGATCTGGCCGGCCTTGCTGCTGATGACCTTGAGCAACTGGATATATTTCACCGTCGAATTTACATTAAATGGATTGACAGGCTGATCAAAGAGGATCAGATCGAAAACGGCTGGGAGGTTTTATCCTCTGCCCAAGATCGATTTGCCCAAGACCCTTACCTGATTCTTGCCGGTGTGCGGCTGGCCTTAAAGCAACAGGATTGGGAGGATGCTGAACAGCGCCTGCAATCCGGGCGCTTTCCGGCTGACTTGTCGAGCCAGGTGGCTGAACTGGAAAATCAAATAGCCGCCCAAAAATCCCAGGAAGGCAAAATTGTCATTCGCTTCACGCCAGGATCGTCTACCATACCGGTTACGGCGCTGCTCAACGATTCGTTTGATCAGCGTTTCATAGTCGACACCGGTGCATCCATGACCACCATAACGACCGAGGCAGCCGAAGCCATTGGTATTGAGCTGTCCGCTGACACCCCGCGTCGCAAAATGCTTACTGTGGGCGGGATCGTGAGTGCCTATGCAGTCACCCTCGATTCGATCCAGATTCAGGACTGGATGGTCTACAACCTCGAGGTCCTGGTGGTTGACATCCCCCGGCAATCCGGGCTGGGACTGCTAGGACTGAACTTTATCCGACGCTTTGAAATGGACCTGAATAACCAGGAAGGGGTGCTGATACTGGCACCCCGTTAAGCCCTGTCCTTCCAGAAAAGGCCCATCTTGATATCATGCCCCGGCTGATGCTGTACACCTGATGGAATCCTTCCTCTGATAAGATACCTGCTGCGATCCGGCTCATATGGCCGGTGTCAGCAGGGAATAACCGGTAAACCATCCCCTTTATGGAAAAAGAGGATGCCGCAAACCTGAAAGACCCCCTGGTTTTTTTGTTGTTCTGCCATCTGTCATATGATAAACTGAAAATAATCATACCGGTTCCTGCTCTTTTCTTTTGCTGAGATTCATCCTGAATCTGGTTTTTATCCCCCCGCTCCTGCAGAGCTGGAACCCGGATCAGGCCGATTATCATTTATTCTTGATAAAGGAGGTGCCATGATCGTCAAAGTCATTATCAAACGCGATGTCAAAGACGGGCAGGAGATGGAGTTCTTTACTCATCTGAAAATGTTCCGTACAAAAGCCATGGACCAGAAGGGGTACATCTCCGGTGAAACCCTGGTCTGCGCTGAAGAAACCAACCGGGTGCTGGTGATCAGCAAGTGGGAGAGCATGGAAGACTGGGAGGCCTGGAAAAATAATCCGGAACGCCAGGTGCTCGATGATGAAATCTGCAAATACCAGGAAAACCCGACCATTGCCGAAGCCTATGTGTTCAGCAAATTCCGTGTGGCTGCAGTGCATGGATTTCCTCTGCCCCTGCAGAAGCAGGAACATCTGTGGAATGCCTGAGATAGACCGCTTCAAACAGGTGCGGGTTATTTAACAAGGGCCTGGTAGTCTGTCAGGAAATCGCGGATGATCTGTTCAAGTCCTTTTTTCCATCCCTGGGCGAGTTGTTCAGGCCGGCCAGAGGGAATAGGGCTTTCCAGACGGTAGGTTTTTGTTAAAAACGGTGAAAATTCGCCCTCCTTGCGTTTTTCGAGGAGGAGACGGATTTCGATGATCGCCCGCGGTTTGTCCGGGGATTCAAGATCACCGTACAGTTGCGTGATCTTGCCGGAGAGACGGTAACGGATGGACCGCCGGGTCTGCGTTCCTGAGCTGGAGAAATAGGGTGAGCGGCAGAGGTTTTCAGAGAGCTGTTCTGTGATCAGCCTGGCAGGATAGGTGATAAACTCATTATAAAAATCTGTCTGAAACCTGTTTGCTGAGACCTTGTAAACAAAAGCATGGGAATCAAACGCAGGCGCGATGAACAATTCTTTAACCAGGAGGCTTTCTCCCTGGCATCTCCTGGCAGCCGGGTTCTGCCGGTTCTCAGGGGATGTCTGGAGATTGACGGTCAAATCAAAGTACTGCTTGACAGGCGGCTGTTTCTGAAAGCCTGTACATCCTGCAAAAAGGATGACAGCAAGCGTCGAAAGAATAATTTTACTGGGCATCGTCACTTTTTTTCTCCGGCGTAATCGGGGCTGGTGGTTTTTCAAAGAGAAGGCGTCCAGGATACCGTTTGAGATCCTTGCTCATCTGTTTCAGGTTTTCAGAGGTGGATTCCAGGTTGTCGATGATCTGCTTGATTTGATCCGAGTTCAGCCAGACCATATTTTCCAGCAGTTCGGATGTGGTGGCAAGGCTTTTCATCAATCTGTCCAGGTTGTCGGCAAGGCTGTCGATTCTCGGTGTCAGGCGCTGCTCGAGGTCTCCGGTCATTTTTTTAGTGGATCCGGCAGCCTGCTGAAAGTCTGTGATGGCCCGATTCAGAGGCGATCTGGATGTCTCCACAATGGTCCGGATTTCTTTAAAGGAAATCTGGGCATCATCAATAAGGGTTTTCAGTTTTGCCGATCCAATGGCGCGGCTGATTTTCTGGTTGGTGCCTTTTAATTCAGTGAGCAGGGAAGCGGCCAGACCGGAAATCTTATCAATTTCAACTTCATGGGCTTTTTTATTCAAGGTCTTGAGCAGGGCTTCAATATCAACGGTAATGCCCTTCAGATTAATGGCTGCAAGATTCTCCAGGATCTGATTCAGAGAATCCCCATATTGTTTCATGCTGCTTTTTCTTGAAGGGATGTAGATGTGTTCGGTCTCCCAGTCAACGGTCAGAAGTTTCTGGGCATCCACTGCTGCATAATCGGTTTCAAGGTAGGCGGCACCGGTCAACCCTTTGAAAGAGAGGCGCACGATCAGGCCATCCTTGATGGCTTTCTCCATCCGTTCCCGGGCAGATTCGCCGGTCTGGCCCAGAGAGATCCCGTCTTCCAGCGAAATAAGGACCCGGACATAATCTGATTTAACCTTATAAGCGCGTGCGGCACTGGTGATGGATTTAACCGTTCCGATCTTGATGCCTTTAAATTTTACTTCTGATCCGATATTCAGCCCCTGGACCGACTCATTGAAACAGGTTTCAGCCAGAAGCTCTTTTTTAAACAGCTTTCCGGCGCCGAAAACAATCAGGAACACCGCTGTCAGGGCAAAGGCCACGGTCACAAAAAGGCCGAGCTTGAAATAATTCGTGTTCTGGGTCATTCTTCCCCTTTATCAATGATGCGGTTAAAAAAATTATACACCAGCGGATTGGAAGCATCCTGTTTTAAGTCTTCAGGTGCGCCCCGGGCGATAATGGAACGGGTCTGCTTTTCGAGCATGATCACCCTGTCTGCAATGGTTTCGATGCTGGCCAGCTCATGGGTGACAATCACAAACGTGATGGCAAGGCCCTGGGCCAGGTCCATGATGAGCTGGTCGAGCGCTGCAGATGTTACCGGGTCAAGGCCGGCTGAGGGTTCATCCAGAAAGACGATGGCAGGATCCAGGGCCATGGCTCTGGCCAGGGCTGCCCGCTTGACCATCCCGCCGGAAAGTTCACCGGGCATACGGTCTGCAGCCGCCTCAAGTCCCACCAGCCCGAGTTTGACCCGGGCAGTGCCGTCCATCAAGGTTTCCGGAAGGGTGGTAAATTCTTTTAAGGGAAGCATCACGTTTTCAAGCACGGTCATGGAACCGAACAGGGCGCCGCTTTGAAATGCAACCCCGATGTTCTGCAGTATCCTGGTGCGCTCCTCTCCCTGGGCTTTCACAAGATTTTCCCCCTGAATGATCACATCGCCTGAGATCGGTGGCAAAAGGCCAATCATATGTTTGAGCAGTGTGCTTTTCCCGCATCCTGATCCGCCGAGGATGACAAATATTTCTCCCGGGTCGATATCGAAACTGATATTTTCAATGATGGGTGTGGTGCCATACCCGGCAACCAGGTCCCTGACCTCTATGACAGCGCGTTCCGGTTTCATATGCCCAGATAATAATAAATGATTGAAAAGATACCGTCAAATACAGCAATCAGGATGATGCCGGTCACTACTGCACTGGTGGTGGCCTCTCCTACTGCAGCAGGGCCGCTCTGGGTCTGATATCCCCTGATGCATCCGGCAGATGCGATCAGGATACCGAATACAAAGGATTTTACAAGCCCGCCCACAAGATCGTTCAGCCCGACAAAGGAAACAATCTGGTTGGTGTATGACACCACTGGATAGCCAAAGGAGAGAATCACAAGCCCCCCGCCGATCATCCCCATCAGGTTTGCAAAAACTGTCAGCAGCGGGGTCATGATGGTTGCCGCAATAATTCTGGGAACAATCAGATATTTTACCGGATCAACGCCCATGACTGTCAGGGCATCGATTTCTTCATTGATCCGCATGGTGCCGATTTCTGCGGCAAAGGCAGAGGCAGATCTGCCGGCCAGTACAATGGCTGTCATCAAGGGGCCGAGTTCGCGGACCATGGCAATGCCGATCAGGTTGGCGACATAGAGCTCCGCCCCGAACATGCGCATGGGAATAGCGGCCTGAAATGCCATAACCAGACCTACAATAAAGCTGATTAATGCCACAATGGGCAGGGCATTGACACCGGACCGCTCGGCAATGGCAACGGCCTGACCCCATTTAATCTGTCCTGGGCGAAGCATGGAATGGGTCATTGCCCAGGTTAAAAGGCCGATGTGGGTGATGAACGAATGTGTGCCGGCCAGTGCAAGGGAGAACCCTTTTCCGCGCTTTTCAACCCAGGAAAGGCTGGCTGGCAGGGGCGTTTGACCGGTAGCTGCCTGACTGTCCCGCACCAGCTGGATCAGATCGTAATACTG